>JAIVGV010000441.1 GCA_020201365.1 Acidobacteriota bacterium | reverse complement strand
GTCCACCGGCACGTCCTCATCAGCGTCTTCCGCATTTAACTCCTACCGAACACGCCTCGGCTTTTGCGAAAAGGCTCGGGCGCGCACGCGTGTCTCTAATTCACGTCAACCGAAATAGTCCGGGCTAGTCGAGCGCGCAGATTTCGAGGTAGGCGTCTCGGCCTGTTTCAGGTCCTGCGTCGCGGGAAGTTTTAAGGGGGAATCATGAGCAATTGGAATCCGACACGCGCCCGCCTGTGCGCGCTCATCCTGATCTCCGCGTTGGCGACGCCCGGCGCGGTCGTCGCGCGGGCGCAGCATACGGGGCACAACATGCAGGACATGCCGGGCATGGACATGTCGAAGCCGAAGAAGAGAACAAAGGCGAGGCGGAAGGTCAGGTCGAAGGCCAGACCGTCCGCGCGGCGCAAGCAGAGCACGAGGCGCGCGCCGAAGAAGCAGGGCATGCAAGGCATGAACATGAACGGCATGGACATGCGGGGAATGCGGACGCAGCCCAAGTCTCCGACGGCGACGCCTTCGCCGTCCGCGGGGCAGACCGGGATGGGGAACATGCCCGGCATGAAGATGCCGACTGCTTCGCCGACGCCGGCAGCATCGCCGCAAAAGATGGATATGAACAACATGCCGGGGATGCAGACGCCCGCGGGGTCGCCGACGCCCGCCCCGCAAGCCTCGCCGTCGCCCGGACAGAAGATGGACATGTCTATGCCGATGAACATGCCGATGCCGCAGGCCAGCCCTTCACCGGCGGCCAGCCCTGACACGCGGGGCGGCATGGGTAACATGAACATGCCGGGACGGACGCACGCCGGTCACGACAAGACCGGGGGCATGAGCGGCATGGACATGTCGTCGGGCGCGGGTTCGATGGACATGGGGCCGTTGATGGTCATGTCAGCCGACGACATGGGCATCCGCGTCGGCTCCGCCTCAACTCACAACGTCATGTCGATGGGCCGGATGGGGTCGGGCACGGCTTGGCAGCCCTCTTCGGCGCCGATGCACATGCACTACAAGATCGCGGGAGACTGGCTCTTGCTGTTCCACTACGACCTGATCGCGGGACTCAACCGTCAAGGGGGCCCCCGCGGCACGACGAAGTTCGAGTCGCAGAACTGGTTCATGCCGATGGCCTACCACAAGGTCGGGCGCGGCACGCTGCAACTGCGCGGCATGTTCTCAGCCGAGCCGTTCACCTTCCCGCCGGGCGGCTCGCCGCTCCTGTTCCAGACGGGCGAGACCTATAAAGGTCAACCTCTGATTGATAAGCAGCACCCGCACGACCTGTTCATGGAGTTGTCGGCACTGTACACGCTGCCCGTCGGTGAGCGCGGCACGTGGTTCACATACTTCGGCTATCCGGGCGAGCCCGCTTTGGGGCCGGTCGCCTTCATGCACCGCGCGTCCGCCTCGGAGAACCCTTCGGCGACGCTCGCGCACCACTTGCAGGACTCGACGCACATCTCGTTCGGCGTCCTGACGACCGGCTTCACTTACCGCTGGTTCAAGCTCGAAGGCTCGCTCTTCAATGGGCGCGAGCCGGACGAGAACCGCTACGACTTCGACTCGCACAAGTGGAACTCGCGCGCGGCGCGCCTCTGGTTCATGCCGAACCGGAACTGGGCCGCGCAAGTCTCCTACGGTTTCTTACGAAGCCCGGAGGCGCAGGAGCCGAACACGGACATCAGGCGCGCGACCGCCTCCGTGCAATACAACCGCGCGTTCGACCGCGGCAACTGGGCGTCGGCTTTAGTCTGGGGGCGCAACCACGTGAGCCAACCGGGTGAAGTGAGAAACTTGAACGCCTACACGTTCGAGTCCACGGTCAACTTCCTCGACAAGAACTATCTCTACACGCGCCTTGAGTTGGTGGACAAGGACGAGTTGCTGCGCTCAAGCGACCGCGCGCTTCTGGGTATCGCCGAGGATCATCCGTCGTTCCGCATCGGGGCGTACACCACAGGCTTCGCGCGTGATGTCTGGAACACGGACAGGGTCTCGCTGGCCGTAGGCAGCGACCTGACGTTCTACTCCAAGCCCGCGATACTCGACCCCATCTACGGCCAACGCCCCGTCTCTTGGAAGCTCTTCTTCCGCATCCGACCGGGCAAGATGGACATGAGTATGCACGGGATGCACGGCGGGACGCAGACGACCCCGGACGAGTAACGCCCTTCGGCGGTCTGTTCGGGAATACGTAACATCCGCACTCCTTTCGCGGAAGAGGGTGTTAGGGGCTACCCGCAGCGGCGAGCGCACGACGCATTTAGCCCCTTGACTCTGTACCTGACTACAGGGTTTAGAATCCTGCTGTAAGTATCCGTAAGGGGGGACGAGGGGCACATGAGGACGGCGACTTCGCGGGCGCAACGGACCGGCGCGGGCGGCGGGCGGGGGCTGAGGATCGGCGAGGTGGCGCGGCTCTCGGGCGTGAGCGTCGAGGCGCTCAGGTTCTACGAGAAGAGCGGCCTCTTGGACAAGCCGCCGCGCACCTACGGCGGCTACCGCGCCTACGGCCCAGAAGTGCTCGACCGCCTGGCCTTCGTCAAGCGCGCGCAGTCTTTGGGCTTCTCGCTCACCGAGATCAAACGCGTCATCGATGACGCGCGCCGGGGCGCGAGTCCCTGCGCCGAGGTGCGCGAGATCGTCACCCGCCGGCTAGCAGAACCCGACGAGCGGCTGCGCGAGATGCGCCGCTACCGGAAGGGGTTGGCCGGGACGCTCGAAGAGTGGGACAAGAGGGGCCACGCGCCGGGTCACATCTGCGGACTGATCGAAGGCTCGCACGTCGAGCGCGGCGTGAAAGAGACGAAGAAGAGCAGAGTCGGGAAGCCTGCTCAGAGCAGACACGATCAACATAATCGGTAACAGAAAGTTGGGCGGATATCGGAACTGATATTCCGGGCTGTGAGGATGCTGAGGGAGTTAGAGATGGGAACAACAACACCGAACAGAGGAGTTATCGATCCGGTTTGCGGCATGAAGGTGAACCCGGACTCAGCCGCCGGCTCTTACGAGCACAAGGGCAGGACGTACTACTTCTGTAGCAAGTCTTGTCTGAATAAGTTTCGGCAAGAGCCTGATTCCTTTATTAGAGGCAAGGCCGAGCCGGAACAAGAAGGCAGGGTCGGGGAAGCGGCTGGCAGTAACGTCTACACCTGTCCCATGCACCCGGAAGTCCGCCGAGAGGTGCCGGGCTCCTGCCCGAAGTGCGGCATGGCCCTCGAACCTTTGCGCGTGGAAGCCACGAAGGAGAAGGTTGAATACACCTGCCCGATGCACCCGCAGATCGTGCGCGACCGGCCCGGCAACTGCCCAATCTGCGGGATGGCGCTTGAGCCTCGCACCGTCACCGCAAAGGAGGATAACGCCGAACTCACCGCCATGACGCGCCGCTTCTGGGTGGGGGTCGCGCTCACCGTCCCGCTGCTCGTCATCGCGATGGGCGACCTCGTGGGGCTGCACCTCGATGGGTTCGTCTCCGCGCGCACGCTCGGCTGGCTGGAGTTGGCGCTCGCCTCGCCCGTCGTCCTGTGGGGCGGGTGGCCCTTCTTCGTCCGCGGCAGGCAGTCCGTCGTCAACCGCAGCCTCAACATGTTCACGCTGATCGCGCTCGGCGTGGGCGTCGCTTACGCCTACAGTCTCATCGCCACACTGTCTCCCGAACTGTTCCCCGCATCGTTCCGCGAGATGGGAGGCCGTGTCCCCGTCTATTTCGAGCCGGCGGCAGTGATCGTCACGCTCGTGCTGCTCGGTCAAGTGCTGGAACTGAAAGCCCGCAGCCGGACGGGCGCGGCCATCCGCGCCCTGCTGGGTCTCGCGCCCAAGACCGCGCGGCGCGTCCTTGCGGACGGCGCGGAGGAGGACGTGCCTCTCGACGAGGTGCGCCTCGGCGACCTCTTGCGCGTGCGCCCCGGCGAGAAAGTCCCGGTTGACGGCGAAGTGGTCGAAGGGGCCAGCTCGGTTGACGAGTCTATGGTGACGGGCGAGCCGATCCCAGTCGAGAAGCGTGCGGGGATGCGCGTCGTCGGCGCGACCGTCAACGCCACGGGAACTTTCGTGATGAAAGCCGAGCGCGTCGGGGCGGACACTCTGCTCTCCCGCATCGTGCAGATGGTCGCCGAAGCTCAGCGCAGCCGCGCCCCCATTCAGAAACTCGCGGATCAGGTCGCGGCATATTTCGTCCCGGCGGTATTGCTGATCGCGGTCATCACCTTCATCGTCTGGTCGCTCACGGGGCCTCAGCCGCGCATGGCTTACGCGCTCGTCAAC
>JAIVGV010000161.1 GCA_020201365.1 Acidobacteriota bacterium | reverse complement strand
GCCGCTTGGACGGGACTTCTGAACGGCTGCGCCGAGCCCTACAACTCGAACGTCGCCCCATACGACGCGTCGGCGAACCCCTCGGCGCTGTGCGACCGCCTGAACGTCTCGGCGAACTTCTTCCTCTCGGCGGAGTTCCAGCTCAAGGGCGGCTACGTCTTCAGATTCTACAAAGCCACGCTGGGGAGACTGCCGCGCTACACCGAGTTCACCGCGGACTCGGCTTCGGTCACCGGCTCTTCGCCCGCCGAGGTCTTCGCGAAGAAGGCTGCGTTCGCCGACTCGTTCGCGCAGCGGCAGGAGTTCAAGTCGCTCTACGACGCGATGACCAACGCGCAGTTCGTCGCCGCGCTCATGGATCGCTACGGCGCGCAGTCGATCCGCACGCCGAACCCCTCGGCGCCGGACGACTCTTCGGACGCCAACAAGGTGACTCTGACGAGAGCCGATCTCGTCAACCGGCTCACCGCGGCGGCGATGACGCGGGCGCAGGTCGTGAGAGCCGTCGCCGACTCCGACGAGGTGTCCGGCGCGGAGTTCAACTCGGCCTTCGTCTCGATGCAGTACTTCGGCTACCTGAGGCGTGATCCGGATCAGCAAGGCTACAACGACTGGATCGGATACCTCTCGCAGCACCCGGGGCAGTTCCGCACGATGGTCTTCGGCTTCCTCTACTCGCCTGAATACAAGTCGAGGTTCGGGAAGCCGTGAGCGGCGGCGGGGTCGGAAACATCGTGAACGGCGACGGCGAGCTGATCCTCGCGGCTTTCGGCTACCGGGTTGACGCCGGCAACCCTCGCGTCTGAAATTTTAATCAGTCGTCACTGAACGCGGGGCGCGTCGGCATCTGCTGTTGCGGCAGTCCTTGCGGCGCGCGGTTCGGCGCGTCGAAGCGCGGTCGCCCGCGCGGTGTGGCGCGGGCGGCGAAACTCCTTTACAATCTCGCCGCAAACCTGTACGCCGTCCGGGTCGCGCGTGCGCGATCCAACTTTTCTCAAACACACAGGGGCGAGACCGAAGCAGCGACGCCGCACGAAAGCGGCGCGCGCGCGTCGCCCGCAGACTCTTCGTAAGGTGTCCACCATGAAAAAAATCTGTCTCCCGCTCCTCTTCGCCATCCTGCTCTCGTCCGCCGCCCTCGCGCGCGAGGCGAGGCTCGTCCGCTACCCGAACTACAACAGCGGTCGCGTCACGTTCAGCTACCTCGGCGACGTCTGGGTCGCCAGCGAGGACGGCTCGAACGTCCAGCGCCTGACCGTCAACCGCGCGCGCGACGTCTACCCGAGATTTTCGCCCGACGGCAAGTGGATCGCCTTCTCGTCGGACAGGAACGGAAACCTCGACGTTTATCTCATCCCTTCAAACGGCGGCACGGTCAAGCAGTTGACCTCGCACTCGGCGGACGACACGGTCTTGGGCTGGTCGCCCGACGGTCGCTTCGTCCTCTTCTCCGCGAACCGCGGCGAGCAGTTCATGCCGATGATCTACAAGGTCTCGGTCGAAGGCGGGATGCCCGTCGCGGCGGGTCCCGACATGGGCGTCGCCGCCTCCTACTCGCCCGACGGGACGAAGATCGCCTACAACCAGAAGGCGCAAGTTTACTGGCGCAAGTATTACCGCGGCGCGTACCAGTCGGACGTGATCGTCGAGGACGTCGCCGCCAAGAAGTTCACGCAGTTGACGGATTTTGACGGGCTGGACTCGTGGCCCATGTGGGCGCGCGACGGCAACATCTACTTCGTGAGCGACCGCGACGGCGCGGGCTTGACCAACATCTGGCGCGTGTCGGAATCGGGCGGCGCGGCGCAGCGCGTCACCTCTTACAAAGAGGGCGACGTGCGCTTCCCCTCGATCAGCGCCGACGGCAAAACGATCGTGTTCGAGCACGACTTCGGCATCTCGAAGCTCGACGTCGCCTCAAAGCGCGTCACGCCCCTGCACTTCGACATCGGCGCGGAGACCGAGGAGAGCCTGAGCGAAGTGCGCGACTTCAACTCGATGGTTGACGACTTCGATCTCGCGCCGAACTCGCGCCGCGTCGTCGTCTCGATCCACGGCGAGATTTTCACCGCGCCCGTCGAGGAGGGCGACCTGCGGCAGATCACGGACAGCCCGGCGCGCGACCGCAACGTGTCGTATTCGCCCGACGGCAAGTGGCTCGCGTTCGTCTCCGACCGCAGCGGGCGCGAGGAGCTCTACGTCGTCGCGGTTGACGGCGCGGGCGAGCCGCAGAAGCTCACGGACATCGACGCGCTCAAGTTCAACTACGTCTGGTCGCCCGACTCGACGCAGCTCGCCTTCGTCTCCTCGGACGACACGCTGCGCGTCGTCACCGTCGCCTCGAAGGAGACGAAGCAGATCACCGCGTCGCGCTACGGCAACGTCGGCACGCCCGCCTGGTCGCCCGACGGCAAGTGGCTCGCCTACTCGAAGCCGGACGTGACGCGCACGAGCGACATCTACTTGACTCCGGCGACCGGGGGCGAGGAGCACAAGGTCACGTTCGAGTCGTTCAGCGAGTCGAACCCGCGTTTCTCGCCCGACGGCAAGAAGCTCTACTTCACGCGCAACGACAGCACCTCGACCAGCCAAGCGTCCGGGCTGCCGACGGTTCAACTCTTCTCGGTCGCGTTAGAGAAGTTGGATCGCGACCCGGACGATCCGGAAGAGCGCGCCGATCAGGAGGCGGCGCAGTCCGCGCCGGGCGGCGACGCGCAGGCGATGATGGACGCGATGCGCGCGCGCGGCGGTCAAGGCGCGGGCGCACAGCGCCAGCCGCCGAAGCCCGTGAACGTTGATTGGACGGGCTTGAAGCGCCGCACCAAGCAGCTCACGCGGATGCCTTTCCCCGTCTTCAACTACGCGGTCGCGCCCGACGGTCGCTCGCTCGTCTTCGTCACCGTCGAGCCCGCCGGACAGTTCAACCTGCCCGTCATCTACGCCGTCAGCGAGGACGGGCGCAGGCTGTCGCGCGTCACTTCGGGGACGCCGCCGACGGGCGAAGGCGGCGGCGGCGGCGGCGGCTTCTTCGGCGGCGGCGCGTCGAACCTCGCCATCTCGCGCGACTCGCGCACGCTCTTCTTCCAGGAGGGCGACTACGTCTATTCGATCGCGCTCCCCTCGATGGCGGCGACGGGCGCGGGCGGCGCGTCGGGCGCGGCGTCTTCCGCGTCGCCGCTCGGCGGCGCGCAGCGTCGGCGCATCAACTTCGTCGCGAAGGTGAAGATCGACCGCCCCGCCGAGTGGGCGGAGATGTTCGACGATGCCTGGCGCACGATGAAGTACCGCTTCTACGATCCGAAGATGCACGGGATGGACTGGGACGCGGCGCGCGCCAAGTATCGCCCGCTCGTCGAGTACGTCGGCGACCGTCAGGAGCTGCTGAACATCGTCAACGAGATGATCGGCGAGCTGAACGCCTCGCACACAGGTGCAGCGCCTCCGCCCGCGGGCCGTCAAGAGGGCGCGGTCTCCACGGGTCATCTCGGCTTAGAGCTTGAGCCCGACTCGTCGGGTCGCTACCGCGTCTCGTACATCTACGAGGACGGTCCCGCCGATAAAGACTGGGTCAAGGTCAAGGTCGGCGACTATCTGATCGCGATTGACGGGAAGGACGTGAAGTCGGGCGACGAGTACTGGTCGCTCTTGAACTATCGCCTCAACCGCAAGGTCGCCGTCACCTTCAACGACAAGCCCTCGGCGGACGGCGCGTGGCGCACGCGCATCGAGCCGACCTCGACGGGGACTTACGCGACGCTGCGCTACGAGCGCTGGGTCAAGGAGCGGCGCGCGATGGTGGACAAGTTGTCGGGCGGTCGCGTCGGCTACATCCACATCCGCGCGATGGATCCTCCGAGCCTTCGCCGCTTCGAGAAGGAGCTGCGCGAGTACCGCAACAAGGAGGCGATGGTCATAGACCAGCGCTGGAACGGCGGCGGCAACATCGAGCAGGAACTTTTGGGCATCCTCGTCCAGCGCCAGTACCAAATCTGGCAGCCGCGCGGGACTGAAGCGCAGGGACGACCGTTCGCGGGCTTCTTCGGACCCAAAGTCGTCCTGCAGAACTGGCGCTCCGCGTCGAACGCCGAGATGTTCCCCGCGGGCTTCCGCGCTCTGGGTTTGGGCAAGCTCGTCGGCACGCCGACGATGGGCGCGGTCATCGGCACGGGGAGCTACTCGCTGATCGACGGCTCCACGGTTCGCACGCCCGGCGTCGGCGTCTTCCTCGCCGACAAGACGCGCACGAACATGGAGAACTACGGCGTCCAGCCCGACATCCGCGTGGAC
>JAIVGV010000281.1 GCA_020201365.1 Acidobacteriota bacterium | reverse complement strand
TTGACGGCGAACGTGCGACCGGGCGGCTCGCAGTCGGAAGTGGTCGCGAGGATGAACCAGTTCGTCAAAGAGATGAACATGGAGCAGGGCTACGAGACGGGGCTCGTCGGTCGCTCGAAGGAACTCGGGCGCGCGGGCTACTACTTCATGATCGCGATCCTGCTCTCGTTCCTCTTCATGTACATGGTCTTGGCGGCGCAGTTCGAGTCGTTCATCCACCCGGTGACGATCCTTCTGACGCTCCCGCTCGCGATCCCGTTCGGCATCCTGTCGCTCTTGGTCACGGGTCAGTCGGTCAACATCTTTTCGGGGCTCGGACTCCTGCTGCTCTTCGGCGTCGTGAAGAAGAACGCGATCTTGCAGATCGATCACACGAACGAGCTGCGCTCGCACGGCATGGATCGCTACGAGGCGATCGTTCAGGCGAACCGCGACCGGCTGCGCCCGATCCTGATGACGACCATCGCGCTCGTCGCCGGGATGCTCCCGCTCACGCTCTCGACGGGACCCGGCGCGGGCACGAACAGATCAATCGGCGTGCTCGTCGTCGGCGGGCAGTCGCTCTGCCTGCTCTTAACGCTGCTCGCCGTCCCCGTCTTCTACTCGCTGTTCGACGATCTCGGTCACGCGCGCATCTTCCGCCGAGTCGGCGAGCGCGTCTCGACAACCTTCGCGTGGGCGCGACGCCGGACGGCGGCGGCGGCCGGCTCGATCTTCGGCGCGCTCGGCAAATGAGACGCGGGGGTCGTTCAGCCTCTTGAATTTTTATGCTTCGACGTAATCATCAACTGACACAAGTCATCGCGAGGACAACTCTGCTGCTGATCGCGTTCTGCTTCACGCCTGTCTCGCGCGCGCAGCAGCCGTCGCCGACTCCGGCGCCGCAGCCCGTCGCGCCGTCGGCGAACAACCCGCAGACGCAGCCGCCGACGGGGGCGGACGCCAAGCGGGCGACGCCCGACGTGCAGTCGCAGCAGTCGCAGCAGCCCGCCGCGCAGGCGCAGGCGCAGGCGCAGCAGCAGTCTCAAACCCGGCAGGCGAATCAGCCGCCCGTCAGGCTCGAAGACGTGCCGACGTTCGATCAGCTCAACGCGGCGAGCGGCGCGCAGTCGTCGTCGCAGACGAGCGTGCCGCGGCAGACGACCGCCGCGCCGCCGCCGCCCGCGTCGCCGACGGATCGCCGTGTGGTCGTCGAGCCCGCGCCGCAGGATTTGAAGCTGAGCGTCCCCCCGGTCGCGCAGGACTACCGCGCGCAGCCGCAGCCGCTGCCGGAACTGGGTCGCGTCGGCGTGGACATGACGGAGCAGCGACCGCTCACGCTTCGCGAGGCGATTGAGCTGGCGCTCAAGAACGGCAAAGACATCGAGGTGGCGCGCGAGAACGTGCGCGCCGCGGAGTTCGACCTGTTGGGCGCGCGCGGCGCATACGATCCGCGGCTGAGTTCGTTCTCCTACTACGAACGCACGGAGACGCCTTCGTCAAGCTTCCTGTCGGGCGGCGCCAACGGCGCGGTCACCCAGACGAACGCCGTCGGCACGCTCAGCCTGCAGGGGCTGACGCCCAAAGGCGGCGGCGGCTACCGCTTCGACTTCTCCTCGATCCGTCTGACGACGAACAACCAGTTCGCCGCGCTCAACCCGCAGTTCCCGACCGCGTTCACCTTCAGCTACACGCAGCCCATCCTGCGCGGGCTTGGCTTCGACGACAACCGCCGCCGCGTCGAGATCGCGAAGAAGAACCTTTCTCTCACGGACGCGCAGTTCCGCCAGCGCGCCATCGAGACGATCACCAACGTTCAGCGCGCCTACTGGGACTTGGTCTTCGCGCTCCGTAACCTGCAGGTGCAGCGCGACGCCGTGAAAGACGCGCGCGCGCAGCTCGAGCACAACCGCCGGCTCGTCTCCGAAGGGCAGCTCGCGCCGATTGACGTGGTGGCGGCGGAGGCGCAGGTCGCGGGCTTCGAGCAGAACGTCTATACGGCGCTCGACGACGTGAACCGCACGGAGAACAACCTCAAGAATCTGATCGCCGAGGATCGCACGTCCGAAGTCTGGAACGTCGCCATCGTCCCGACCGAGACCGTCACGCCGCAGCTCCCGGCGGTCGCCAGCCTCGACGACGCGATGAGCGCCGCGCTCAGGAGCCGCCCCGAGCTGCAACAGTCGGACGTGGCGGCGGCGATCAACGAACTCGACCAGCGTCTCGCGCGCGAGCAGGCGAAGCCGCAGCTCGACTTGGTCGGCAGCTACGGCGCGGTCGGTCTCGCGGGCGCGCTCGACCCGGCGCGCGCGGTCAACCCTTTCTCGGCGTCCTCGGAGCTGACGCGCGCGCGCATCAACCAGCTCATCACGACGGTCAACGGTCTGACGGGCACGAGCGACATCCAGCTCATCCCGCCGTCGCCCGCCGCGACGCTCCCCGGCTTCCTCGTCGGCGGCTACGGTCAGTCGCTCGCGAACCTCGCCGAGAACCGCTTCAACAACTTCCGCGTCGGCGTGCAGCTCAACCTCCCCTTGCGCAACCGCACCGCCGAGGCGCAACTGGGGCGCGCGCTCGTCGAGGGCGAGCGCATCAAGACGCAGCGCGAGCAGCTGGAGCAACTGATTCAGGTGGACGTGCGCAACGCCTTGCAGCAGACGCGCACCGCCGAGTCGCGCCTGCGCGCGGCGACGGTCGCGCGGCAGGCGGGCGAGCAGCAGTACGAGAGCGAGCTCAGGAAGTTCGACGCCGGGCAGTCAACGATCTTCCTCGTCCTCGAACGCCAGACCGCGCTCGCCGCGGCGCGCGGCAACGAGCTGCGCGCGCAGACCGAACTCAACAAGTCAATCGCCGAGCTCCAGCGCGCCACCGGCAACGCGCTCGAAGCGAATCAGGTTCACGTCAGCGTGCGCTAAGGCGCGCCCCGCGCTCCCGCCGGCGGTCGGCGTCGAGCCGCGCGCCGCGTGCGCCGTTTGGCGCGGCTCGCGCCAGCCTTCTTCGCGCCCCTCTTCGCGCCCTTCTTCGCCCCCCTCTTCGCCGTCTCTTTCCTCTTGCGCGCCGCCGCGCGCGTCCCGAGCGGTCGGGCGATGGCGTCGAGTTGATCTAAGAGCACGCGGAACTGCGCGACCAGCCCCGGCTCGTTGTACACGGAAGTCTTCACGGTGTCGGCGGCGCCGACGTGGACGACGACCTGCTTACCGCCGACGATGGCGAAGCCGAGATCGCGCGGAACCCAGTGCAGCCCGCGCAGCGCGCGCGCCGCCTGGGGGCGTATGATCTTGACCTCGACGCCGCCGCGCGCCTGCGAGCGCGCCGCGCGCATCACCTTCGCGCGCGCGCCCTCGTGGAGGTAGAAGATGCGCTTGACGCGCACGCCCCTCTTCACCGCCCGGCAGTTCTGCCCGAAGTAGTTCCGCACGCCCTCGGAGTCCCAGTTCTTTTCGCCGCAGAGCGCCAGCAGCTCGTCGCCCCTGCGCAGCGACCCGAGTCCCTCTTGCAGGTGTCTGAGGTAGCCGGGCTCGCCCTCGATCTTCTGGTGCGGGACGCGGATGGCTTCGGCGTTATGGCACGCCTGCGACATGATGTGCTTGATGCCCATGAGCCGGTAGGCGCGCGTGCTCGGGCCGTGAGGATCGCGCTTGCCGAGCGCCTCGCGCAGCGCCGCGCGCAGCGGCTTGCCGAGCGCCGCGTTCAAGTTTGCGCCGCGCGTCTTGTAGTGGATCGTCTTCAGGTCTTTGAGATCGAAGGGGAGGCTCGCGAGGCTGTCCTGCGTGACGGCGACGACGGGTTTGCGCAGCGCCATCGCGTAGCCGACCTCCCACATCACGTTCGGGTTGAGTCCGGTCAGGTCGGCGACGCAGACCGTGCTGTCCAGAATCTCGCGCGCCAGCTCGTCCGTGATCGGGCCGGGGTGGCGCGACTGGTCGAGCCGCTTGCACGCCAGCGACACGCCGTAGAGGGGCCGCTTCACAGTTCTTTTGATCTCGGCGTACACCTTGTCGAACCGTTTCTTGAACGGCATGATGACGAAGCACTTGAGGCTTTCCATGAGGCGACTCCTACGCGCGCGCGCGCCGCTTTTTTTTGCGTCCGCCCCGCGCGCGCAGAGTAAGGCGCCGACCGGGCGGCGCGCCGGGAGGACTGAGGTTTAGAGCGGCGGCATTATACGGATCGGGGGCGCGTAAGTGTAGGGAAAAATGGACGCGGGGCGCGCCCGGCGTCAGAGGCGGGCGGTGAGCCAGAGCGGGTAGTGGTCGGAGTAGGTGACGCCCGTCGCGATGCCGTGCGAGGCGGCGTCGAGACCGCGCAGCCAGACCCAGTCGAGCTTGAGCCCGACGATGAAAGACTCCCAGGTGATGTCGTCGTCGGAGAAGGGCGTGGAGAACCCGGCGTCGGTGAAAACTTTACGCGCCGCCTTCACGTCCTTGCTCATGATCGTGTTGAAGTCGCCGAGGACGACGACGCGCCGGGCGGACGGGTGCGACTTGGTGTCCGCGAGGATCGCCTGCCACTGCTCGATCTTCTTCTCGACATCGAGCCGCGTCTCGCCGTGGACGGAATAGACGCGCACGCTCTCCTTGCCGACGCGCACGGTCGCGCCGACAGCCGCGCGGCGGCGGCAGTTCGCGCCGGGGTTGGGGAGCACGATGCGCGTCACGTCCGTGAGCGCGTGCGGCGAGAGGATGGCGACGCCGGTCTCGTCCTCGCCCGCCTCGCGGTCGCCCTGCTTCGTAGCGTCCGAGGGCGGCGCAGCCCAGACGTAGTTCCAGCCCAAGTCCTGCGCCATCTTGCGCGCGGCGTTGACCGAGCCGCTGCGCTTGCGGTTGCGATCCGCCTCCTGCAAGCCGACCACGTCCGCGCCGCCGAGGTGCGTGTCGTCGCGCAAGAGCTTCGTGATCGCGTCGAGCTCCTTGCCGCCGCGCCAGCGCATGTTGTAGCTGACGATCTTGATCTCTACGGGCGTCGCCGCGTTCGCCGCGGGCTCCTTCGCGAAGCCGCCCGACTCGAAGAGGCGCGCGGCATCCTTCGAGTCCGCGACGCACTGCTGCTTGTCCGCGAAGCGCGCGCGGGCGACGGCGAGGGCGGCGCAGATCATTAAGATCAGACAGAGCACCATCCATCGCTTGCGAGCACTGCTTGCAAAACTCGCCATGTTCAAGTTGTGTTCCTGTTTCCGTAGAGCGACAACCCAATAAGAAAACCGACAAGCCACCATTGAACTGACGCGCAAGCCAGATACAAAGCTGCTTCGATCCATGAAGCTGTATAAACGCAGATGTTCGGGTACAAGTAATATACGGGAGCGAGTAACAATGCGCCGACGAAGCACGCTGGCAGATCAAGCAGGAAGACGACTTTCATCAAGCCAGATTCATAGTGCCAGTGGAACGGTCTTCCGGCGATCAAAACATAATCCCAACCCCACTGAGTCCTAGTTACGCAGTCAGTAGGATCGTGTCCCACCACTTGCTTCTGGGAAAAAAGAAAGACGATCAAGCAGAGATGAGCAATAAAGAAGAGTTGCCCCGAACGACTGGTAGCGATCCGGCGAGCGATCCTGAATGCGGGCTTGTTCTTCATCGCCGACACATCAGTTAACAAACCATTGACGAGTTAACGTGCGACTAACGTTGCACGTTAAATTTCGAGCCGCAGACCGTCGCGCGCTTCCAGAGTCTCGCCGTCCCAGAGCTTCTTCGCCTCGGCTTCCAGCTCGTGGTCGTCCCACTCGGGGTAGAGGTGCGAGAGGACGACGCGGCGCGGGGAGGCGAGGCGGGCGAGGCGCATCGCGTCGGCGAGTTCGAGGTGCGTCTCGACGGGCTTGTCGAACGGGAACGAGCACTCGGCGAGGAGGAGCGACGTGCCGCGCGAGAACTCGACGAGGGCGTCGGCGTAGCCCGTGTCGGAGGTGTAAACGAAGGAGGCTCCGGTCTCCGCTTCGTCGAGCCGCAGCGCGAGGCTTTCGGGCTTGTGCGGCGTGGGGAGCGTCCGCGCGCGAAGCCCCGCGAGCGGCTCGAAGGATTCGAGCGGCGAGATTTCTTGCACGCGGAGGGGGAACGGCTGCTCGAAAAGCTTGTAGTCGTTCGCCGCGTCGAAGGCGCGCAGGAGTTTTTCGAGACCGCCCGCGCCGTAGATGGTGAGCGGCTTGCGTCGCCCGCGCGTCTGCGGCGCGTGGCGCGTGCCGAAGAGGAAGGCTGGGAGTCCGCCGACGTGGTCGAGGTGGAAGTGGCTGATCCAGACGGCGTCGAGGCTCGCCCAGTCGCACCCCTCCTGCGCCATGCGGTGAACCGCCGCCGCGCCGCAGTCGAGCAGCAACGTCCCCCCGCGCGCCTCTAACCAGTGCGACGCGGACGCGCGGCGCGGGTGCGGCACGGACGTGCCCGATCCCAAGACGACGAGACGCATCTTCCGCCATTGACCTCCGCCTCGACGCGAAGGCTAACAACCGCGCGGCGGAACAGCAAGGATGAAGGCGGAAGGATGAGGGATGAAAGCGTGACTGCTCAGGTCGTGTGATCATTCTTTCATCCTCCCGCCTTCATCCTTGCCCTTGACCCGCGCGCGCGCCTTCGGTTAAACCTGTTCGCGGCGACCCGAATAAGAATGATGACGACGGAAAACACGCAGCTCGACGCGCTCGCCGTCTTCTCGCACCCGGACGACGCGGAGCTGACCGCCGCCGGGACGCTCCTCAAACTGAAGAGCCTCGGCTACCGCACGGGCGTCCTCGACATGACGCGCGGCGAGATGGGCACGCGCGGGACGACGGAGCAGCGCGCCGAGGAGGCGCGAGAAGCCGCGCGCCTCCTCCGCCTCGACGTTCGTTTGAACTTGGAGCAGCCGGACGGTCACGTCCTCGTCACGGACGACGCGCGGCGCGCGTTGGTGCGCGTGCTGCGCCGGACGAGCCCGCGCGTGCTGTTCACCTCGCACTGGGACGACCCGCACCCGGATCACGCGGCGACGGCGCGGATCGTGCGCGAGGCGGCGCGGCTCGCGAGCATGCGTCGCTACGACGAGGAGTCCGGGCTCGCGCAGATTCCGATGCCGATGATCGCGCACGCCGTCTATTCGCGTCTCGTCGCGCCGTCGTTCGTCGTGGACATCTCGGAGTTTCTGGAAGAGAAGTTCCGCGCCATCCGCGCGCACGCCTCGCAGTTCTACCGCGAGGGCGCGGCGGAGCCGGAGACGCGCATCAGCGCCAGAGACTTCCTCACGCAGCTCGAATACCGCGCGCGCTACTACGGCTCGCTCATCAACGCGACGGCGGGCGAAGCCTACTACGTCCGCGAGGCTCTGAACGTCGAAGACCCCGTCGCGCTGCTCACGCGCCCGATGAACATCTATTCGTGAATAGTAAATAGTGAATAGTAAATAGTGAATAGTGAATAGTGAATGGCTGCTCGTCGCTGTTCATAGTCGAAAGCCCGTCGCTCGCGTCAAGCGACGGGCTTTCGGCTGTTCTGACTATTCACTATTTACTATTCACTCTTAAGGCTTTCTCGCCTTGCCCTTGTCGTCGAGTATGGCTGTGGCGACGGCGAGCGTGGCGGTGGCGCGGGGCGCGTCGTTCGTGAAGCCGCGGGCGAGCTCGGTGGCGCGCTCGAAGTCGGCGCGCGCGAGCGTCTGGAAGAGCGGCTGGAGGTTGAAGTCTTCGACGCGCGTGCCCCAGATCGAGGCGTAAGATTTCGTGCGGAACTTGGTGACGAGCCGCCCGTCCTCGCCCGTAAACTCCGGCGCGGCGTTGACCGTCTTGACGAGTTCGGAGGCGAGCGACCAGACGCGCGTCGGGTCGAGCTCGTAGAGCGGGGTGAGGACGGCGAGCAGCGCGCGCGGGCGATCCGCGTCGTCGCCGTCAATGCGGCGCGCCTCGGCGGCAGCCTCTTCGAGCAGGTCGAGCGCGAGCGCGCGGTTCTCCTTCGCGCTGATGCGCGCGGCGGTGGTGAGCGCCCAGACCTTTTGCAGGTGCGACATCGCGCCGCGCCGCGCCGCCTTCAGAATCCCCTCGACGTCCTTCTTCCCGGCGGCGGCGTTCGCCTCCATGAAATCAACGTAGGCGAGGAGCTGCGCGCGCGCGTCGGCGTCCTTGACGCTCTCGGCGAAGTCGCGTGCGCGCGGATCGTGCTTGCCGACGGCAGCCATCGCCGCCTGGATGTAGAGGCGGTCGCGCTCGTCGTCGGTCGTGGCGGTGCGGAGCTTGTCGAGCGCGTCCTGCACGTCGTCGCGCGCGTTCGAGTCGTCGCGCCTGAAGCCCGCGGTGAGCAGGTGGCTCGTGTCGTCGCGCAGCTCTTCGGGCGCGTCGGGCGTGAGCGCGGACAACTGCGCGCGCAACTGGGCGGCGCGCGCCGGGAGCGACTGCTCGAAGAAGGGGAGCAGTCGCGCGAGCTCGAAGTAGGTCGCGGCGCGACCGCCCGAAGTCTGATCCTGATCGAGCGGCGCGGGCGGGCGCAGAAGGACGGACGCGGCGGCTTGCAGGAACGCGACGCGCAGCGCGGCGGGCAGATCCGCGAACGGCGTCGAGTCGCCCTCCTGATCGATGCCGTAGTCGCCGCTCGGCAGGATGTTGATGAAGTAGCGCGGCGCGATGACGTAGGACGAGAGGAGCGAGACGGTGTTGGCGTCCGAGCTCGCGTCGGCGACGGCGCGCGCGAGCATCGCCGAGTAAATCTGATCGGCGCGGTCGGGCGACTTGTCGCGCAGGTCTGTGACGAAGAGCACGGAGTCGCGCGTGACGGTGGAGAGCGCGGGCTCGGCGAACTGCAAGGCTCGCTCGACGTCGCCGCTTTGCAGGAGCTGGCGCGCGAGCTCGAGCCGGTGGTTCGTGCTGAAGGAGAGCGCCTCGGGCGCGGAGAGCGCGCGCGGTTTCGGCTGCGGCGCGGCGTCCGGCTTGAGCGCGGCGTCCGCCTCCTCCTGCCTGCGCGCGTCGTCTAACTTCGCCAAAAACTCCTCGCCGAGCGCGCGGTCGCGCTTGGCGGCGAGTCGCAAGACCTCGCCGCGCAGGTTCGGAGGGCGCGAGAGGACGACGCTGTTGCCGGTGGCGAGCTGCCGTCGCTTGTCCTCCTCGGTGCGGCGCGCCAGCTCCTTGTCGCCGAGATCGGCGGCGTCCCACGCGCGTCGGAAGAGCGCGCGGGCGCGCTCCTGATCGGTCTCCCACAGCGCGTCCGCCGCGCGAGCCTGCACGCGCGCGCGCAGTATCTCGTCGCGGTAGGAGCGCGCCTCGTCGGCGAGCGACGTGACGAGCGAGATGGCTGTCGAGCGTCGCGCCTCCGCGACGGCGTCGTAGGCGACCGCCGGAGACTTCGTGCGCGGCGGCTGCTTGTTGACGGGCGCGGGCGACTGCGCGGCGGCTGAGGCGGAGAGCGCGAGTAGCGCGAGGGCGACGAGGGCTGCTGACTTCATGTCGAACCTCCGAAGGGCGAGAGGCGTCGTCGGGCTGAACTTGGCGCTAGGGAGCGTTGATGTTCACCGCGAAGCCACAGAGGACACAGAGATCACAGAGGAAGACCCGATCTCAGATTTCAAATCCCAAATCCAGATCGATCTTCTCTGTGATCTCTGTGTCCTCTGTGGCGAATGTCTTCCCATCTGTTCGAGCAACAGGCTAACGGCTCGCGCACTCGTCAGTTGCTCGCGCGCGCGGGGCGTGCGGCGGGCTTCTCTTCGAGCACGGCGCGGGCGACGGCCAAAGTGGCGACGGCGCGCGGAGCCTCCTGCGTGAAGGTCTGCGCGAGCGCGACGGCGCGGTTCATGTCGTCTTTGGCGAGCGAGCGGAAGACGCCGTTGAGGTCGAAGTCGGGCGCGGGGAAGTTGACCGTGGACATCATGTTCTGCGCCCGCACGCGCGCCGCCATCGCCGCGTCCGTGCCCGTGAACTCGGTCGCCGCGTTCGCGGCTTTGACGACTTCCGGCATCAGCTCCCAGGCGCGCGCGCGATCCACGCCGATGAACTCGGTGGCGACGGCGACGAGGCTGCGCGGGCGGTCCGGATCGTCGGCGTCGATCTTGCGCGCCGTCGCGAACGCGGCTTCGAGTGCTTCGATGGCGCGCGCGCGGTCGTCTTTCAAAAGCTTCGCGGCTTCCGTGTAAGCCCAGGTGCGCTGCGTGTTGTTGAGCGAGCCGTCGCGCGCGAGGCGGAGGACTTCCAAGCCGTCCTTCTTCTGCACCGCCCGCTCGACCCCGGTGAAGTCAACGAAGGCGTAAACCTGCTCGCGCAGCTCGGCGTTCTCGATCTTCGAGGCGTAGTCGCGCGCCTTCGGGTCGCTCTTGCGCGAGGCGATGAGCGCCGCCTGCATGTAGGCGCGGTCGCGCGTGTCTGGATCGTTCGCCTTCTGCGCCGTGTCGAGCGCCTGCTGCAAGCCGTCGGGGCGCTGCGACTCGGGGACGAGACCGCGCGTCATGTTCGCGTCCATGCGCGTGCGCTGCTGCTCGTTGATGTCTGGCATGACGGCAGCCATCTGCGCGCGAAGGTTCGGCGCGACGGCGGGGAGCGTCTGATCGAAGAAGGGGAGGAGCCGCCCGATGACGAAGTAGGCGGCGGAGCGCGCGGAGTTTCCGTCCTGCGGGTTGGCGGGCGGGAGCGGGCGCAAAAGCTCCTGCGCGGCGAACTGCGCGAAACCAGCTCGAACAGCCGCCGCCATGTTCGCGGGCGGCGAGATGTCGTTCGAGCGCTGGCTCGTGGACATCCTGCCGCCCTGACCGAGCTCCATGTACATGTGCGGCGTGAGGACGTAAGACGACAAAATTAAGACCGCGTTGGGATCGGTCGAGGGGTCTGCGAAGGCTCGCGTGAGCAGCGCGCCGAACCGCTGGTCGGCGGCGTCCGGGTTCTTCTCGCGCAGGTCAACGAGGAACTCGACGACCGTCGAGTTGACTTTCGTGAGCGCCGGGTCGGCGAACTGCAAGGCGCGCTCCGTGTCGTTCTCCTGCATCAGCTCGATGGCGAGCTGCAGTCGGCGGTCGTCCTCGCCAGACGCCTCGTGCGCGACGACGCTCGCGGGCATGGCGGGAGAGTTCGCGCCCGGCGCGTTCGCCGCCGCGCCCGCTTCCGTGACGGCGCCCGCCACGGACTCGGCGTCGAGACTGTGCTCGTCCTGCTGGCGCGCTTCGTCGAGCTTGGCGAGGAACTCTTCGCCGAGCGCGCGGTCGCGCCTGGCGGCGAGGCGCAGGACTTCGGAGCGCACGTTCGGTCGGTTCAGCAGCGCCGCCAGCGCGCCGGGTCGCGCGCCCGCGCCCTGAGCCACGCGCGTCTCTTCGGAGTTGCGCGCGCCTGCGCCGCCGCCGCCGCCGCCGGGAGTCGCCGTCGGCAGCGCGTTGCGATCCGCCTCCGCCTGGCGTCGGTTCTCCTGATCGGCTTGCTCGGCTGCGTCCCAGGCGCGGCGGAAGAGAGAGCGCGCGCGCTCCTGATCGGTCTCCCACAGCGCGTCCGCCGCCTCCATCTGGACGCGCGCGCGCAGCGTCGCGTCGTGGAAGCCGCGCGCCTCGTCGGCGAGCGTGTTGACGAGCGTGATCGCGTTGTTGCGACGCTCGGCGGCGAGCGGGTCAACCACTGCGGCGGCGCGCGCCGGCGCGGTCGTCTTCGACTTGGCGGGCGGCGCGGGCTGCTGCGCGGCTACGGAGAGCGCGAGCGACAGCGCGCAGGCTGCTGCCGCGAACGGGCGGGAGGGGAGTCGCATCTTTTTCTCCTGAACGGGCGGCGGGAAACGCGCCGAGATATACGTCTGCGGCAAGTATTACGCGCGGCGCGGCGCGGCGTTCCAAAAAATTGTCAAACTTAATATGATGAGGCGTCCCGTAAACCACGTAAACGAGGGGCGCTATGGCTCAAGGAGTGAACGCCGACCGCGACGACCCGCACGGGCACGTGAGCACAGACCACCGCGCCGCCGTCCTCGCCGGATTCCTCGGCTGGACGCTCGACGCCTTCGACTTCTTCCTCGTCGTCTTCACGCTGACGGCAATCGCCAAAGAGTTCCACAAGACGGACGCGGAGATGGCGCTCACTATAACCGTGACGCTCGCCTTCCGACCAGTCGGCGCGTTCATCTTCGGGCTGATGGCTGACCGCTACGGGCGGCGGCTGCCGCTGATGATCGATCTCGTCTTCTACTCGGTCGTCGAAGTCCTCTCAGGTCTCGCGCCGAACTACGCGACGTTCGTCGTCCTGCGCGCGCTCTTCGGCATCGGCATGGGCGGCGAGTGGGGCGTCGGCGCGTCGCTCGCGATGGAAAAAGTTCCGCCGCGCTTGCGCGGAGTTTTGTCGGGCTTGCTGCAAGAGGGCTACGCGGTCGGGAACCTCCTGGCGGCTGGCTGCTACTTCTTCCTCTACCCATACTTTCAGAACCACCCGAACGTCATCGGCGGGCTCTCGCCGTGGCGACCGCTCTTCTTCATCGGCGGGCTGCCCGCGCTGCTCGCGCTCTACGTCCGCATGGGCGTCAAAGAGTCGGAGGTCTGGGAGCGGACGCGCCACGCGACGTGGGGCGAGCTGGGGCGCGGCATCGCGCGCCACTGGAAGATATTTCTCTACCTGATGCTGCTGATGACGATGATGAACTTCGCCTCGCACGGCACGCAGGACATGTACCCGACGTTCCTGCAACGCGACTGGGGCTTCTCGCCGCAGGCGCGCGCGGCGATCACTGCGATCTCGATGGTCGGCGCGATCACGGGCGGCGTGCTCTTCGGTCTGCTCTCGGATCGCTGGGGGCGCAGGCGTGCGATGATCCTCGCCTTCGTGCTCGCCGTGCTCGCGATCCCGCTGTGGGCGTTCGCGCCGACGCTCGCGCTGCTCGTGGTGGGCGCCGTCGCGATGCAGTTCATGGTGCAGGGCGCGTGGGGCGTCATCCCGGCACACATCACGGAGCTGTCGCCCGACTCCGTGCGCGGCTTCCTGCCCGGCTTCGCCTACCAGTGCGGCGTGCTCATCGCCGGCACCGTCGCCTACATCGAGGCGCTCTTCGCCGAGCGCACTTCTTACGCCCGCGCGATGGCGCTCGTCGCGCTCGTCGTCTTCACCGTCGCGGCTATCGTCGCCGGGCTGGGGCGGGAGCGGCGCGGCGTCACCTTCGGCGAGGGCGCGGGCTGATCCGCCTCCTGCTTGTGTTGGGCGTCAACTTTCTAACGAAGAAGCGCGACCATTCTGTCGAATGATCGCGCTTCTAGCTGTTTCCGCGCTCGACGCACGGAAGCGAGCCTCGCCCATGCGGTCGCTCACACGGTCACGACTTCGATTTCGGGATCGATCTCCTGCTTGAGCATCCCCTCGATTGCCATGAGCGTCCCCGTGATGGAGCTGGGGCAGCTGCCGCACGCGCCCTGGTAGCGGATGGTGAGCGTGTTGCCGTTCATGCTGAGGATTTCGAGCCAGCCGCCGTCCGCCGCGAGGTACGGTCGGATGCGCTCGTCTAAGATTTCGTTGATGCGAACCAGGCGCGGGTCGTCGCTCAACACCGCGCCGAGCGCGCCGCCGAGTGCTCCCGCGGCGGCGGTCGCGGCGGCAGCAGCCGGCGCGCCGTTCGTCGCGGCGGCGGCTGCGCGGATCGGCACGGCGAGGCGCGGGAGCAGATCGTCCCAGTCTTCGTCGCCCGACTTCTCGACCGTGATCATGTTGCCCATGTAGAAGACGGAGACGACCCCGCCCGCGTCGAAGAGCGTGCGCGCGAGCGGATCGGTCTGCGCCTCGACCTCGTCGCGGAACGAGCGCGCCGCGCCGTTCGAGACCGGCTCCTTCAGGACGAACTTGACCGCGTTCGGGTTCGGCGTCTCCTCTATGTTGTCAATCTTCGGCATCAGTGTCTCTCCAGACTATTCCCCAAAATTGCAGGCGCGCACGGCTGAAAACTTCCCGACGCGCCGATAAATCTGCATGATTAATTATACCCTGTCGCGCCGCGAATCGCAGCCGCCCGCGCGCGGCGCGAATGTACGTCTCCGGGCGCACCCGTTGCGCGGATTTAAGTTGTAATGCCCGGCGAACGGGGGTATAGTTTCGACGCTCACTTGTCCCCCTTTTACAGGTGAGACAAGTTGAGACGAGAGGCAGACGGTAGCGAGGGCCGCCTGCCTCTTGCTATTTTAGCCGTTAGCGATTAGCTATCAGCTGTTAGCCGGAAGCGAACGGTTGACGGCTTTTTGTTTTGCTCAGAGCTAAGAGCTTCCCATGAACATTGGAATAACAGTCTATCCGACTTACGGCGGCAGCGGCATCGTCGGCTCGGAGCTGGGGAAGGAGCTCGCCGCGCGCGGGCACACGGTTCATTTCATCTCCTCGGCGCTGCCGACGCGCCTGACGCAGTTGAGCGAGCGCGTGCGCTTCCACGAGGTGGAGATGATGTCGTACCCGCTCTTCGAGCACCAGCCGTACACGCTCGCGCTGGCGACGAAGATGGCGACCGTCGCCGAGAATGAGAACCTCGACCTGCTCCACGTCCACTACGCCATCCCGCACTCGATCAGCGCGATCCTCGCGCGCGAGTCTCTGAAGCCCAACCGTCGGCTGCCCGTCATCACGACGCTGCACGGCACCGACATCACGCTCGTCGGCTCGGATCGCTCGTATCTCCCCGTCACGCGCTACGGCATCGCGCAGTCCGACGGCGTGACGGCGATCTCTCATTACCTGAAGCGCGCGACCGAAGAGACGTTCGGCTTCGACGAGTCGCGCGTCGTCGTGATCCCGAACTTCGTCTGCGGCACGGAGTATCGCCGTCGAGAGCTGCCCGATCTGCGCGCGCAGCTCGCGCCCGCGAATGAGCCGCTGCTCGCGCACGTCTCGAACTTCCGACCCGTCAAGCGCCCCGTGGACTGTGTGGAGATTCTCGCGCGCGTGCGCAAGCAGGGAGTCAACGCGCGGCTCGTGATGGTGGGCGACGGCAGCGAGCGCGGGCGCGCGGAGCACCGCGCGCGTTGTCTGGGCGTCGAGGAGTATTGCTCCTTCGTCGGCAAGCAGCCGGAGATCGTCAACTACCTTTCGGTCGCGGACGTTCTGCTTTTGCCCTCGGAGCAGGAGTCGTTCGGGCTCGCGGCGCTCGAAGCGATGGCGTGCGAAGTGCCCGTGGTCGCGTCGCGCGTCGGCGGCGTGCCGGAAGTCGTCACCGACGGCGAGACGGGCCGCCTCGCCGCGGTCGGCGACGTGGACAAGATGGCTGACGACGCCGCGCGCCTGCTCGCGGACGAAGAGGCGCGCCGCGCGATGGGACGCCGCGCGCGCGAGTCGGCGCTCGCGCGGTACAGCACCGATCTCGTCATCCCTCAGTATTTGAAATTCTACGAGCAGGTTCTGGCAGCCTGACGACGTCCTGAACGACCGTAGGTGCATGGCTTGTCCCTGCCCGTCGAGCGCGCCAGCGCGAGAAACTAGAAGCGCGATCATTCAACAATGACTGATCGCGCTTCTTCGTTAGCGTGCTCGCGCCCGCGGCGGGCGGAGGACTTGATCCTGTACCTACAAAAAACCAGTTACAAAATCCCCACCTCGGTCTGAACGTAGCCGCCGCCGTCGCTCCTGTTGCCGTCGCGCCCGTCGCGCGAGCGCGCGAGCCATGCGGAGAGCGCGAAGCCCGCGCCCAAGATGATCGCTCCGGTGACGAGCGGGTGCAGAGAGGCTTTCGTGTAGAGCGACGACTCG
>JAIVGV010000440.1 GCA_020201365.1 Acidobacteriota bacterium | reverse complement strand
GTATTTCACCGCCGGGTGACGGTACTGCCTCCCGAGCCCCACCGTCCCGTCGTCGAAGACCGCGACGATGGCCGAGCTCCCCGCGTGGCGCACGACCTCGCGCACCACCTCGCGCCCCGACTCGCGCACGCGATCCACCGAGACCGTGAAGACGCGCCCCTCGAAGACGTCCTCGCTCGATAAAACTTCCGGCGCTTCCTTGTGTGATGTGTCCATGAGCTTCCCTTGCTGAATCGTCGGGTCACATCGGCGACGATTCAGGTCTGTCGCCGACGATTTAAGTTCGCGCCCATGAATGTAAGTCTTCCGCCGCTGGCGTTCAAGATTGCCGCGTGAGCAGAGATTTGATCTCGCCGACGAGGTAGAGCGAGCCGGTGACGCAGATCGTCCCGCCGCGCGGCGTCACCTCGCGCGCGAGCTTGAGGGCTTCGGACGAAGACGGGGCGAGAAAGAGTTTCGACGGATCGAATGTGGGAGGTGCGAGCGTGCGCAGCGCGTCGGTCGTCGCCGAGCGCGGGTTGTTAACGGGCGTGAGGACGAGCGTGTCCGCGGCGGGGAAGAGCGCGGCAGTGATCTCACGCAGGTCTTTGTCGCGCATCGCGCCGAAGACGAGGGTGAGGGGCGTGCGCGCGAACTCGTCGAGGTAGGCGCGGAGTGCCGACGCGCCAGCCGCGTTGTGCGCGCCGTCGAGCAGCAGTGGCGGCGCGCCCGCGACGAGTTCGAGCCTGCCGGGGTGCCCGGCTGATTCGAGACCGGCGACGATTGCGCCGCGCGTGATCCGCGCGAAGCCGCGCGCGCGAAGCGTCTCGGCGAGGGCGATTGACGTGGCGGCGTTGGCGAGCTGGTGGCGTCCGCGCAGGGCGAGCGTGACGTGCTCGTAAACGTCTTCGTCGGTGCGGAAGGTGGCGCGCAGGCGACCGTCTTCGCCGGCGTCTTCGACGCGGATGGCTTCGGTCGCGAAGCGCGGCACAACATCGGTCTCGCGGCAGCGCGCGAGGAGGACTGCGAGCGCGTCCGGCTCTTGCGGCGCGGCGATGACGGCTGCGACGCCGGGGCGGATGATGGCGGCTTTCTCGGCGGCGATCTCGCGCAAGGTCTCGCCGAGGTATTCCTGATGATCGAGCGCGACGGGCGTGACGGCGACGACGGAGGCGCGCGCGGCGGTCGTCGCGTCGAGGCGACCTCCTAAGCCCGTTTCGAGGATCGCGAGCTCGACGCGCGCGTCGCGCAAGGCGCGGAGGGCGATTGCCGTCACCTGCTCGAAGAAGGTTGGGAGAGCGCCGCCCGCGTCGCGCAAAGAGAGCGCGGCTTCGCGCACGGTCGCGGCGTGGCGCGCGAAGTCGTCGCGAGAGATGTCGCGCCCGTTAACCTTGACGCGCTCGGTGATCGAGACGAGGTGGGGCGAGGTGTAGAGTCCGGTTCTGATCGCGGACGCGCGGAGGATCGCGTCGAGCACCGCGGCGGTCGAGCCCTTGCCGTTCGTGCCGGCGATCTGGACGGCGGGGAAGTCGCGTTCGGGGTGAGAGAGCGCGCCGAGGAGGCGCGTGACGTTTTCGAGACCGAGCTTGACGGCGAGCGTCTCGTGACCGAGGCTCAGAAGGTAGTTGAGCGCGTCGTCGAACGTCATGCTTCAGCCCGGAGCGGAAAGTCCGAAGTCTAAAGTCTAGAACTAGAAGTTCAAGCTGTGACGTTGGGAGTTTGAAGGCGGCTGGCAGTCACCCGGAAGTCCGACCTTAGACTTCGGACTTCAGACCTTCTCGGGCTTGGCGCTTCTCGTCTTCGGGCTCGCGTTCTTCGGTCGCGACGGAGCGCAGCGCTTCGGCGGTGAGCTTCGAGTCGGGGTCGTTGCCGTTCGCCCCCGCGTCGAAGGGGGCTTCGGCGAAGACGGGCGAGGGCGCGACCTTGATCTCCGGGTTCACCATGAACTGAAGCAGGCGGATGATGGTGGCGCGCATCTCGCGGCGATCCACGATGCGGTCGAGGAAGCCGTGTTCGAGTAGGAACTCGGAGCGCTGGAAGTCTTTCGGGAGCTTCTGCCGGATGGTCTGCTCGATGACGCGCGGTCCGGCGAAGCCGATCAGAGCCTTCGGCTCCGCGATGATCACGTCGCCGAGCATCGCGAAGCTCGCGGTCACGCCGCCCGTGGTCGGATCGGTCAGCACGGAGATGAAGGGCAGCCGCGCCTCGTCCAGGAGCGCGAGCGCGGCGGCGATCTTCCCCATCTGCATCAAGCTAAGCGTGCCCTCCTGCATCCGCGCCCCGCCCGACGCGGCGATGGTGACGACCGCCGCGCGGTCGCGGATCGCGCGCTCGATGAGCCGCGTGATCTTCTCGCCCACCGCGACGCCCATCGAGCCGCCGAGGAAGTTGAAGTCCATCGCCGCGACGTAGGTGTCGAAGCCGCCGACGCGACCGTGCCCGTTGATCACGGCTTCGGGCAGACCCGTCGCGCGCTTCGCCTGCTCCAGACGCTGCTTGTACGGCTTGGTGTCAACGAAGTCGAGCGGATCGCCGGAGACCACTTCGGCGTCCAGCTCGTCGTAAGTAGCCTCGTCGAAGAGCATCGCGAGCCGCTCGCGCGCGCCCATGCGGAAGTGGTAATCGCAGTGCGTGCAGACCTGCAGCGATTCCTCCAGCTCCCGCTTGTAGAGCGCCGCGTCGCACTCCGGGCACTTCACGAAAATGCCCTCCGTGCGCACCACGCGCTCGCCCTCCGGCACGGGCTCGATCTTCTGCTCCTTCTTCTTGAACCAAGTCATAGAGAAAGGGTGAACGCGGAACGATGAACGATGGACGCTAACGACTGGCGACGAACTGCCGGCGACGCGACGCGAAAGATGAACTGTGAACCTTGAAACTTTGGACGGCGGCGATTGTATCACCGAACGACTTCAAAGCCGCACGGGTGGACTACCTCTCGCCGCCTCGTCATCAACCGCCGAACCGTCGTCAACCGCGACGCGCTCGGCGGTCGCTAGTCGTCGGTCGAGTCGTCGCCCGGCGAGCCTACGTCATTCCGCATCCACCGTCTCCAACTCTTCCGTCGGGCGCGGCGCGCTCATGCGCGGCGTGTGGCTCTCGTGCAGGCACAGCTCGACCGCCTCGGCGAGCATCTCCGTGATCGTGCGCCCGGCTTCGGCGAGATCGCCGTTGAGCGTGCAGCCCGCCGCGTTGCGGTGACCGCCGCCGCCGAAGCGCTCCGCGACGCGCGCCACGTTGACCTCGCCCTTCGATCTCAGGGAAGTGCGATAGACGCCCGGCGCGGTCTCTTTGAGGAACGCGACCGCGTCGATCTCGCCGCACGCCATCGGGTAGTTGACGTACCCGTCCGAGTCCTCCTCCGACGCGCCGACCCCCTCCTGCATCGCCAGCGTCTGGTGCATCCACGCCACGCGCCGCTCGGCGTCGCGCCGCGCCGTCGAGAGCACGCGACCGAGAAGCTCCAGCTTGCTCCAGGGGTAGTTCGAGAAGACCGCCTGCGAAATCTTCGCGGGCTTGACGCCGGCGCGCACCAGCTCCGACGCCACCTTGAACGTGCGCTCGCTCGTGTTCGAGTAGTGGAACGATCCCGTGTCGGTCAGCAGCGCCGTGTAGACGCACTCGGCGATCTCGCGCGTCGGGCGCACGCCGATGGCTTTGCAGAGGTTGTAGATCATCTCGCCGCAGGCGGAGGCGGTCGCGTCGATCCAGTTGATCTTGCCGAAGAGCGACGTGGTGGCGTGGTGATCTATGTTGACGACGAGCTGGCGGTCGAGCCCTTCCAGCCCCGGGCGCGAGACGTCCGAGCACTCGATGACGAAGACCGCGTCGTACTGACGGTCAACCGACGGCGTGACGCGCACGCACGCCGCGCCGGGGAGCTGCTGGTACGAGTGCGGGACGGGGTCGCGCATGATCACCTCGGCGTCCTTGCCGAGCGCGCGCAGCAGCCAGTAGAGACCGAGGCTCGAACCCAACCCGTCGCCGTCCGGGCGCACGTGCGAGGTCACCGCGAACCGCTGCCTCTTCTCGATCAGCTCGACGACTTGACTGAGCATAATAAAACGAACGACGAGCGACGGGCGCGGGACGACGAAGTAAAAGCAAAAGGCTTTTCAGTTCATCGCCCCGCGTTCATCGCTCATCGTTGCGGTGTCTCCTTCCTCTTCCGACGCCGCGCCCTCCTCCGGGGGAGTGTCGCGGCTGATCTCGCGGAGCAGATCGTCAACGCGCGCGGCGCGCTCCTCCACCGTGTCGCGGACGAAGTTGAGCTGCGGCGCGTGGCGCAGATTCAGCTCGACGGCGAGCTGGCGTCTG
>JAIVGV010000439.1 GCA_020201365.1 Acidobacteriota bacterium | reverse complement strand
CGCTCACGTTCAAACGGAATCCCACGTACCGCAAACTCACGGCACAGACACTCTTGGTAAGCCGATTCGAGCAAACCGGGACCGAGACGGTTATGCACCTCCATCGCCGCCCCGATTATTGCCTGCGTAATTCGATTCAGATGTTTCATGTTTGCTCACTCTCTGCGGAAACTCTGCGGAAACTCCGCGCCTCTGCGGTGAACCTCAACGCAATTCCCACATAGCCCGAAAGTCCTCGCGAAGCTCAGAAATCAAATCTCACCCCCACCCTCACCGTCCGCGGGCGCAGCGTCCGCGTCGGCGCGAGGAACGAGTCGAGGAGCGCCTGTCGCTGCGCGGGCGCGGCGTCGGGGCGGAGCGCGGAGAAATTTATAAACTCCGCGCCGTAGGTGAAGACCGTCTTGTTGAGCACGTTGTCAACTTCGACGACGGGGCGTAGGCGCGCGCGCCCCGCGACGCGGAACTCGCGCTCCACGTTGAGAGCGAAGGTGAAGAGACCGGGACCTTGCCCGGCGTTGCGCGGCAGGTTGCCGGTGCGACCGATGGCGGGGAGCGCGAAGGCTGCGAGGAGCGCGGGGTCTGCGGAAGTGCCGGGCGCGTGCCAGCGTATGAGGCGGAGGTCGCCCGTGAAGACGGGTCGGTCGTTGCCCACGTCGTCGAGGTTGCGGTCGTCGCCGCCGAGCGAGACGTTGAAGGGCGCGCCAGAAGCGACGCGCATGATCGTGGCGAGGCGCAGACCGCCGGAGCGGCGCGGCAGATCGAACGTGCCGGAGGCGACGAACCGGTGGCGTCGGTCGAGCAGGCTGCGCGCGCGCTCGCCGCGGAAGTCGCCGACGCGGAGCGCGCTCGAAGTGTTGACCACGCCGTCGTCAACGAGGCGCGAGAGCGTGTAGGCGGCGCGCAGCGACAAGCCGTAGCCGCTCGCGCGGGACGAGAAGCGTTCGCGCGCCTCGACGGTCAAGCCGTGGTAGAAGCTGTCGCCCGCGGAGACCAACTGCTCGACCTGCGTGCGCGAAGGATCGGGTCGGAGGTTCGCGAGCGCCGCGAGCGCGGCGTCGAGCGCGGTCGTCGAGCTGACGCTGTTGAGGTTGAAGAGCGTGACGGGGACGCCGAACTCGACGACGCGCGTGATCGCGTCCGGGTTCGACGTTGCAGAGGGCGCGAGCGTGAAGCGGACGAGATCGCCCGCCGTCTGCGCGTCGTAGAGCGGGCGCGTGCCCGCCGCGTCGCGCAGGTTCGGGAAGTCGCGCGAGAGGAGGTAGTCGGCGAAGTCTTTGTAGCCGCGCGGCAGGCGCGGGGCGTTGGCGTTGAACTCTCGCCAGAGGTGAAGCCCGCGGTTGAAGGTGTAGTTCGCCTCGACGACGAAGCCGCGCGCCAACTCGCGCTCGAAGCCGACGTTTGTCTGGTAGCTTGCGGGGATGCGCAAGGCGGGATCGAGTCGGCGCGTGAAATCCGTTTCGGGCGAGGCGAACTCGCGGACGAGCGGCGAATCGGCCGTGAGGGTGTTCGGGAAGTTGAGGTTTGCGGCGATGAAGGCGCGGCGCTGGGCGTCGGTCATGGCGCGACCCGTGGCGGCGTCGCGCAGGTCGTTCGTGTCGAAGACGAGGCGGTTCTGTCCGAGCGTGAAGTCGTCCACAGTGCGCAGCAGCGCGCGGTTGAAGAAGACGCCCGCGCCGAGTCGGATCACAGTCTTGCCCTTGCCGGTCGGATCGTAGGCGGCGGCGAGGCGCGGGGCGAAGTTGTTTCTGTCGCGGATGATCGTCTCGTCGTCGTGGCGCAGACCGAAGCTCAGGAGGAGGTTCGGGCGCACGCGCCACTCGTCCTGCGCGAAGAAGCCGGTGTAGGTGTTGCGCTGGCGCGAACGGGTCTGGAAGCGTTGGCGGAAACGCGAGGGCGCGTTGGAAAGGAAGTCGCCCGCGCTGGAGAAACTGAAAGTGCCCGAAGCGTCCGTTAGATCAACGAAGGTCGTGCGGATGCGCTGAAAGTCTCCGCCGAACTTCAAAGTGTGCGCGCCGCGTAGGAGCGCGAAGGCGTCTTGGACTTGGAAGCGCGACTCCCGCCTGTCGCTCGCGCCCGCGCTCGAAGAGCCTGCGACGAGCGTCCCCGAACGATCCGCCGCGTCGTCGCCGGAGAGCGGATCGTTGATCGTGATGAGGACGACGGGTCGCGCGCCGTCGGCGTTCGTCTTCAAAGAAGGCGAGAGGCGCGAGGCTTGCGCGCGGAGCTGGTTGACGGCGCGCGCGGAGAAGACGAAGTTGTCGGTGTAGGCGAGGGCGTCTGAGTCGCGCGTGCGACCTTGCAGGGCGGAGGCTAAACGGGAGCCGCCGCCGAACTGCCGCAGGTTGCGCAGGCGCCCGAGCTGGAAGAGCCACGCGCCGTTGTGCGTCTCGGTGAAGTTGTGATCGAGGCGCGAGGTGAGCGTGTGGCTGCGCTGCGGCGTCGAGACGGGCGCGACGAAGGGCGCGAGTTCGGCGGCGACGCTCGAAGAGTTCGAGACGTGTTCGGTGCGGCGACCGGCGAGCGTCGTGGGCTGCGGGAGCGGGAAGCCCGGGTTGGTTTGTACCGGAACGAGCGTGTCAATCACGTTCGAGTCGAGAAGGGTGTCGTACTCGTAGGCGGCGAAGAAGAAAGTCCGACGCGGGACGATGCGACCGCCGAGGGTGAAGCCGGGATCGTGTTCTTGGAGCGGGAGTCGTTTGAGTCCGCGCAGGTTGTTGAAGAAGGTGTTGGCGTTCAAGCCCTCGTCGCGGAAGAAGTCGAAGGCGCGACCGTGAAAGTCGTTCGTGCCCGCGCGGGTGCGGAGGTTGACGCGACCGCCGGAGGCGCGACCGTATTCGGCGGAAAATTGGTTCGTGATGATCTGAACTTCCTCGACCGCCTCGACCGAGGGCTGGAAGCGCTCGCGCGCCGAGCGGTCGTCGTTGTTGTCGAGCCCGTCAATCGTGAGGTTGTTCGAGTAAGCCGCGCCGCCGGAGAGCGCGAACGTGCCAGCCTCTTCGGGCGTCTGCGCGGAACGCGCGGCTGAGCGCGACCCGCCGTCGCGATCCTCCGCCGCGTCGCGCACCGACAGAGGCTCTTCCGCGACGCCCGGCAGCGTGAAGACGAGATCGAGCGGCGAGCGCGTGGAGACGGGGAGTCGTTCGATCTCCCGGCGCGTGACGGTTCCGCCCGCGACCGTGCGCGCGGTGTCAACGGCGGGCGCGTCCACTTCAGCCGTGACGGTCTGCGAGCCTTCGACGCCCGCGACGCGCAGCGTGAAATCGAGCTTCACGTTCTGACCCGCGACCGTGTTTAGCCCGGCGCGCTCCTCCGACGCGAAGCCCTCAGCCGAGACTTTCAACGCCCACGCCCCCGGCGGAAGCTCGACGAGGCGGTAGCGACCTTCGCCGTCAGACGCGCACTCGCGCCGCACGCCCACGCCCGCGAGCGTCGCGGAGACCTTCGCGCCGACTACGACAGCGCCGTTCTCGTCAACGACGCGACCGCTGATCGTCACGTCGTCCAAGTCTTGCGCGGGCGCGCGGGAGCTTAACGTGGCGCCGGAGTCGCGCGGGGCGTTGAAGCCGAGCGCGGCGGCGAAGTTTGCCGAAGCGATGAAAAGGAGAGAGAGGGAGGTTGACGAAACGAGTCGCGTGGTGAGGCGTCGCATGTGTGGTCGCTCCTTCGCGTGAGTGGGTGTCGGAGTCGCGGCGGCGGCGGTGAATCGCCGTCGGCTGCGCGTGGTGCTGAAGAGAGTTTCGTGAGTCGGCGCGGCGCTTCCGGCGAGTGAGTCAGTGAGCGATTGCGGAGGCGTCGCGCGTCCTTACCTTGTGACGGGCGCGGACTTTAGCACCGCGGGGGCTGCGGGGGCAACAGAAATTTTCGTGCGGGCGCGGGCGGCACTCAGCCGCGCGTCGTGGTGCGGCGGCGGACGACCGAGAGGCGCGAGACGGGGACGAGCACGCCTTTTTCGGGCGGCGGGGCTTCGGTGAAGTGCGCGAACTCGTCGGCGTGCTGCTGGAGGTAGGAGAAGAAGCGCTCGAACTCGCGCTGCATGGCGTCCATCTTCTCGCGCATGTTGAGGATGATCTCCACCCCGGCGAGGTTCACGCCGAGATCGCGCGTCAGGGAGAGGATGACTTCGAGGCGTTCGAGATCGGCGTCGGTGTAGAGGCGCGTGTTCCCTTCGGAGCGCGAGGGCTTCAAGAGCCCTTCGCGTTCGTAGAGGCGCAGCGTCTGCGGGTGGATGTCGTACTGCGCCGCCACCGCGCTGATCGTGTAGGTGCGTTGTTTGGCGCCGCGCTTCATAACTCAAGTG
>JAIVGV010000438.1 GCA_020201365.1 Acidobacteriota bacterium | reverse complement strand
GGCTTGGGGCTCGCAGAGCTGCTCGCGCCGCAGGGCGTGGCGCGCGTGGCGGGGATGCGGCGCGGCAACACGGGGCTCATACGCCTGTTCGGCCTGCGCGAGATCGCGAGCGGCGTGGCGATCCTCTCGACGGGCGGCAGGAGCGCGGGCGCGGTCTGGTCGCGCGTCGCGGGTGACGCGCTCGACCTCGCGTGCCTCGGCGCGGCGTTCGCCACGCCTAAGAACGACAAGGGGAAGCTCCTGTTCGCGACCGCGAACGTCGCCGGAGTCACCGCGCTTGACGTGCTCTGCGCGCAGCGGCTCACCGAGACCGGCGGCGAAGGCGCTGAAGAGCGCGGCGCGAAGCGCGTCACGAAGAGCATCGCGATCAACGCGGAGCCCGAAGAGCTGTACAACTTCTGGCGACAATTAGAGAACCTGCCGCGCTTCATGCGCCACCTCGAATCCGTGACCGTCAAGGGCGAGGGGCGCTCGCACTGGGTCGCGAAAGCGCCCGCGGGCTCGACCGTCGAGTGGGACGCTGAAATCACCGAGGACAGACCGAACGAGCTGATCGCTTGGCGCTCGCTCGAAGGCTCTGAGGTTTACAACGCGGGTCAGGTCAGCTTCGAGCGCGCGGCTGGGGGGCGCGGGACGAACCTGCGGGTCGAGCTTGAATACACGCCGCCGGGCGGGCTGGTCGGCGTGGTCGTCGCCAAGCTCTTCGGCGAAGAGCCCGCGGGACAGTTGCAGGAAGACCTGCGCCGCTTCAAGCAGATCATCGAGCTCGGCGAAGTCGTCGTCTCCGACGCCACGCTGCCCGGCACGGGTCTCACCGAGCAGCGACCGGCGCGACCTAGCGGCATGGCGGATTTCGGATTGCGGAATGCGGATTAACGGAATTGCGGAATGCGGATTTCGGATCGTGGATTGGAAAGGCTATTGATCTTTCAATCCGCGATCCGAAATCCGCATTCCGCAATCGAAAAAGGGGGGTGAGCAATGAAAGCTACTTGTTGGTACGGCAAAAAAGACGTGCGCGTCGAGCAGGTGCCCGACCCGAAGATTTTGAACCGGCGCGACGCCGTCGTGCAGATCACTTCGACCGCGATCTGCGGCTCCGACCTGCACCTCTACAACGGCTTCATGCCGACGATGGAGAAGGGCGACATCCTCGGTCACGAGTTCATGGGCGAGATCGTCGAGGTCGGACCGGACGTGCGTGATCGCAAAGTCGGAGATCGCGTCGTCGTCTCCTTCCCGATCTCGTGCGGCGAGTGCTTCTTCTGCGAGCAGGAGATGTACAGCTTGTGCGAGAACACGAACCCGAACGCGTGGATGGCGGAAAAGATTTTCGGTCACTCGCCCTGCGGCATCTACGGCTACTCGCACCTGACGGGCGGCTACGCGGGCGGTCAAGCCGAGTACGCGCGCGTGCCCTTCGCCGACGTGGGCACACTCCTTGTGCCCGAAGTGCTGTCGGACGAGCAGGCGCTCTTCCTCTCCGACATCTTTCCGACCGGCTACATGGCGGCGGAGATGTGCGACATCAAGCCGGGCGACACGGTGGCGGTGTGGGGCTGCGGTCCCGTCGGGCAGTTCGCGATGGCGAGCGCGTACCTCTTGGGCGCGGAGCGCGTCATCGGCATTGATCGCTTCGAGGCGCGCCTCTCGATGGCGCGCGAGAAGGCGAAAGCCGAGACGATCAACTACGAGGAGTCGAACACCCACGAGGCGCTGATGGAGATGACGGGCGGGCGCGGACCCGACGCCTGCATTGACGCCGTCGGATTAGAAGCGCACGGCGGGCACGGGCTAGTCTATGCCTACGACCGCGCGAAGCAGGCGATGATGCAGGAGACCGACCGTCCCATCGCGCTGCGCGAGGCGATCATGGCTTGCCGCAACGGCGGCACGGTCTCCGTCGTCGGCGTGTACGGCGGCTTCATAGACAAGTTCCCGATGGGCTCGTTCATGAACCGCAGCCTGACGATGAGGACCGGGCAGTGCCACGTCCAGCGCTACTGGAAGCGGCTGCTCGAACACGTCGAGCGCGGCGACATTGATCCGACCTTCGTCATCACGCACCGGATGCGCCTCGACGACGCGCCCTACGGCTACGACATCTTCACGAACAAGGAGGACGACTGCATCAAGATCGTGATGAAGCCTTAGAGGGACGTGAAAGGACGGGCGTTTTAACCGATTCCCGCCGAACCGGTGAAACTGCGGTGAAAGTCTTTCAGGCTTTCACCGCAGTTTTCATTTCAATGACCTTCCCCGCCGGGCGACCGGCGAGGGCTTCGACGGCGCGGCGCGTCGCCGAGCGGTGAGATCAGATCGTCATAAAAATTTTTTCGGGATAGCGGCTTAGAACAGACTTCACGGCGAGAATCTCAGGGTGAGACGAGCGCGGGGCGCGCTGCCGGTACGCCCATGATATCGCTTGGACGCTCACCGCACGCTCTCGCCCGGTTCTGTGAACTGACGCGCGGCGTCCCGCGCCGCATGCCTGCTCTTAAGATTGACGAAAACTGAAAACGCGCTGAATATTGTTAGGAGAAAAATACCAGTTATTACAGTTTGCGAGAGCAGTAAGACGCCGTTTAAAACTTCCTGTGATCAGCGCGGAAGGAACAACTACGGACCGCCCGGAGGTGAAGCCGCCGTCGGCGTGGAGCCCGCTCTCTCAAACGCTCTTTCGCTCGCTGTGGCTGGCCGCCGTCGCGTCTAACATCGGGACGTGGATGCACAACGTCGGCGCCGACTGGCTGATGACCTCGCTCGCCCCGTCACCTCTGATGGTCTCTCTGATGCAGACGGCGGAGAACGCCCCGCTCTTTCTGCTCGCGCTGCCCGCCGGCGCGCTCGCCGACATCGTTGACCGCCGCCGCCTGCTTCTCTACACGCAAGCCTGGATGCTTGTTTCAGCCGTCGCCCTCGGGCTGCTGACGCTCTTCGGGCTCACGACGCCCCTCGTTCTACTTCTGCTCATCTTCTCCCTCGGTCTCGGCTCCGCCTTGAACGCGCCGGCGTGGCAGGCGATTGTCCCCGAACTGGTGCCGCGCTCCGACCTGCCCGCCGCCGTCTCTCTCAACAGCGTCGCCTTTAACATTGCGCGCGCGGTGGGCCCCGCGCTCGGAGGGTTAGTCGTCGCCGCCGTCGGCTCGTGGGCGGTCTTTCTATTGAACTCACTCTCCTTCATCGGAGTGCTCTTCGTCCTCTACCGCTGGCGGCGTGAGCCGACCGAGAGCGTCTCGCCGACCGAGCGGGTGGTGGGGGCGATGCGCGCCGGGCTGCGCTACGTGCGCCACGATCCGGAGCTGCGCGCGGTGCTCGTGCGAACCGGCGTCTTCGTCAGTTGCGCGAGCGCCTTGTGGGCGATGATGCCGCTGGTGGCGAGGCAGCAATTAGGGCTCGGCGCGTTCAGCTACGGCGTGCTGCTGGGGGGGCTGTGCGCGGGCGCGATACTCGCCGCGTTTATCCTGCCGGCGGTGCGGCGCAAGGTCTCGATTAACGTCCAGACCGTCTGCGGGACGGTGATCTTCGCGGCGGCGACGGCGACGCTGGCGACCGTGCGCATTTTCCCGCTGCTCTGCGTGATGATGATCTTCGGCGGCGTCGCGTGGATGACGTTGATGTCCGGTTTCAACATCGCCGTGCAGGCGCTCGTCCCGGCGTGGGTGCGCGCGCGCGTGCTGGCGATTTACCTGCTCGTCTTCTTTGGCGGGATGGCGCTGGGGAGCGCTTTCTGGGGAACGGTCGCGACTCGCGTCGGCATCTCCGACGCGCTACTCTACGCGGCGGCGGCGTTGATTCTGGGTAACGCGGCGGCCTTTTTCTTCCCCCTGCGTTCCGGCGGAGAACTCGACCTCGAACCCTCACTTCACTGGACAGACCCGATCCTCATCAGCCAGCCTCACCCCGAAGACGGCCCCGTGCTGGTCACGGTCGATTATCAGGTTGAGCCGGAGCACGCCGAAGAGTTCGTGATAGCGATGCTCGAGGTGAAAAGAATCGTCCGGCGCGACGGCGCGACGCGCTGGGGCTTATTCACCGACCCGGCGCGACCGGGACATTACGTGGAGACCTTCCTGGTCGAATCGTGGGCAGAACACATGCGCCAGCACGCGCGACACACCAACGAGGATCGTGCCGCACAAGACCTTGTCAGGTCTTTCCACTCGGGCGACTCCCCGCCGCAAGTCACTCATTTGATCGCCGAAGATTTCTCAAAAAGGGGCAAGCACCGTACTACGTGACTGAGATATCCCTTTCTTCGAAGTGCCGCGGATAGTTTATGGTGTCAAGTATCGCAG
>JAIVGV010000437.1 GCA_020201365.1 Acidobacteriota bacterium | reverse complement strand
GCATCTGCACGCCCGGCATGGTCATCGCCGCCGTGAGCCTGCTCGCGCAGAACCCGCACCCGACCGAAGCCGACATCCGCGCCGGACTCGCGGGCAACCTCTGTCGCTGCACCGGCTACGTGAAGATTTTTGAGTCGGTCGTGCGCGCGTGCGAAGGGAGAAATGATGAATGATGAACGCGGAATGGTGAACGCGAGTCGGTGGCCTTTTATTCATCATTCATCATTCCGCATTCATCATTTCCCGACATGAGAGCCTACGTCCCAGAATACGAATTGCGCGCGCCGCGCACGCTCGCGGAGGCGCTCGACGCGCTGGCAAATGAGCCGGGCGCGTGGCGCGTGTTCGCGGGCGGGACGGACTTGATGGTCTTGTTCGAGGCGGGCGTGCTCGCGCACAAGCGTTTCCTGAGCGTGTGGCATCTGCCGGAGCTGAGGGGCGTCGAGGTCACAAGCGATTACGTCACGCTCGGCGCGCTGACGACTTACACGGAGGTGCAGAGAGAGGAAGTCTTGCGGCGCGAGTTCCCGTCGCTCGTCGCCGCCGCGCGCGAGACGGGCGGGTGGGCGATCCAGAATCGGGGGACGCTCGGCGGCAACATCGCCAACGCCTCGCCCGCCGCCGACTCGCCGCCCGCGCTCCTCAGTTACGACGCGGCACTCGAGCTCGTCTCCGCGTCGGGCGCGCGCTGGGTCGAATACGACGAGTTTCACACCGGCTACAAGCAGACCGTGATGCGCGCGGGCGAATTGATCGCGCGCGTGAGACTTCCGCGGACGCCGGGCGGGGTTAAGTCTTACTACCGCAAAGTGGGCACGCGGCGCGCGCAGGCGATCTCGAAGGTCTGCATGGCGGCGACGGCGCGCGTCCGCGAAGGCGGGCGCATCGAGTCGGCGCGCGTCGCCTTGGGGAGCGTCGCGCCGACGGTCGTGCGCTGCGCGAAGACGGAAGCGTTGTTGGGTGGGCAGACGGTTGACGCGGGCTTAATCCGCGCGGCGCGCGCGGCGCTCGCGCAGGAGATCGCGCCGATTGACGACATCCGCTCGACGGGGGAGTATCGCGCGCGCGTCGCCGAAAATTTGCTCGAAGATTTTTTGACGGGACTCAACGCGTGAACATTTGTAGGGGCAGGGCTTGTCCCTGCCCGCCCGCGCGCCAGCGCGGAGGAGAGTGACGCGATCAGTCAGCGCGAGTGAGCGCGAGAGGTTGGAGCGTGCTCCCGCACGCTGCGGGCAGGGACGAGCCCTGCCCCTACGGTTCTGTTTGATGCCTCAGCCCGAACTCATCTTGCGCGCCCGCCGCGCTGTTTTGCCGGGAGAGACGCGCGCAGCGTCGGTTCATGTTGGCGGTGGTCGTGTCGTCGCGATAAAAGAGTTTGCAGACGTGCCGGGCGGCTGCGAGGTCTTTGCAGTCGGAGACGACGCTGTTCTGTCGCCGGGGCTCGTGGACACGCACGTGCACGTGAACGAGCCGGGGCGCGCCGGGTGGGAGGGCTTCGAGACGGCGACGCGCGCGGCTGCGGCGGGCGGCACGACGACAATCGTCGAGATGCCGCTCAACAGCGTGCCCGCGACGACGACGCCCGAAGCGTTGCAGGCGAAGCTCGCGGCGGCTGACGGGAAGTGCGCGGTTGACGTCGCCTTCTGGGGCGGCGTCGTGCCGGGCAACACGGCGGAGCTTGCGCCGATGACGGAGGCGGGCGTCGTCGGCTTCAAGTGCTTCCTGATTGATTCGGGCGTGGCGGAGTTCGCGCACGTTGGCGAGCGAGACTTGCGCGAGGCGATGCCGGAGCTGGCGCGTCTCGGCGCGGTGCTCATCGCCCACGCCGAGCTGCCGCAGCCGATAGAAGGGGCGACGGCGCACGCGGCGAAGTCCGACGAAGACCCGCGCCGCTACGCGACGTTCCTGCGGACGCGACCGCGCGCGGCTGAAGACGCGGCGGTCGAGCTGTTGATTCGCCTGAGCCGCGAGACGGGGGCGCGCGCCCACGTCGTGCACCACTCGTCGGCGGACGCGCTGCCCGCGCTGCGAGAGGCGAAGCGCGAGGGCGTGGACGTCACGGCGGAGACGTGCCCGCACTACCTCGCGCTGGCGGCGGAGGACGTGCCCGACGGCGCGACGGAGTTCAAGTGCTGCCCGCCGATACGCGAGCGCGAGAACCGCGAGAAGCTGTGGGCGGCGCTGGACGAAAACGTGATCGAGATGATCGTCTCGGATCACTCGCCGTGCCCGCCCGAAATGAAACGGCGCGAGACGGGAAACTTCCTCGAAGCGTGGGGCGGCATCTCTTCGCTGCAACTGCGTCTGCCGGTCGTCTGGACCGAGGCGCGGCGGCGAAGGTATTCAATCGAGCGCGTGACGGAGTGGCTGGCGAGCGCGCCCGCGCGACTCGCTGGTCTCGAACGTCGCAAGGGCGCGATCAGAGTCGGCGCGGACGCCGATTTCGTCGTGTGGAAGCCGGAGGAGACTTTCGAGGTCGAGCCTGAGAAGCTCGAACACCGGCACAGGCTGACGCCTTACGCGGGGCGCGAGCTGTCGGGCGTGGTCGAGGCGACGTTTTTGCGCGGCGAAAAAATCTTCGCGCGCGGCGAAGGCTTCGGCGAGCCGAGGGGGGGATTTCTGCTGCGGGGGCGTGACGGAATTTGACGGACTTCACGGAGCTGGTTGATCTCGCGTCCGAGCGACTCGGCGGCGCGGTTCTGTACGCGAACGACGACTTCTTCGCGCCGAAGGAGAACTTGCTGAAGGCGAGCGCGCCGGTTTGGCGCGAGGGGCTCTACACGGATCGCGGCAAGTGGATGGACGGCTGGGAGTCGCGCCGGCGTCGCACGCCGGGCTTCGACTGGTGCGTGATCCGTCTCGGTCTTCCAGGGCGCGTGCGCGGCGTCGTCGTTGACACGGCGTTCTTCCGCGGCAACTACCCGGAACGGTGTTCGCTCGAAGCCGCCGCGATGGGAGGACAGCCGAAGGTCGAAGAGTTGATCTCGGACTCGACGAAGTGGACGGAGATTCTCCCCGTCTCGCCGCTACAAGGCGACTCGCACAACCCTTTCGCGGTTGAATCGAACGAACGCTTCACGCACCTGCGCTTCAACATCTACCCGGACGGCGGCGTGGCGCGCCTGAGAGTTTACGGCGAGGTCTTGCCGGACTGGTCGCGCATCGTCGAGCGCGGCGGCTGGGTCGATCTCGCCGCGGTCGAATCGGGCGGGCGCGTCGCCGCGTGCAGCGACATGTTCTTCGGTCACCGCCATAATCTGATCCTGCCCGGTCGCGCGCTCGACATGAGCGACGGCTGGGAGACGAAGCGGCGGCGCGGCGCGGGGCACGACTGGGCTGTCGTCAGACTCGGCGCGCGCGCGCGCGCGATCCGCCGCGTCGAAGTTGACACCTCGCACTTCAAGGGCAACTACCCGGACTCCTGCTCGCTCGAAGCGTGCGACCTCGCGGGCGACGCCGGACGCGACGACTGGTCGTCGTGCGACTGGCGCGAAGTTCTGCCGCAGACGAAGCTGCAAGCGCACACGCGCCACTTCTACGAGGACGAGATCGCGCGCGACGTCGCGGCGACGCACCTGCGCTTCAACATCCACCCGGACGGCGGCGTGAGCCGCCTGCGCGTTTACTGCGACGTGGACGCGGAAGGTCTGACCTGATGGCGGAACGGGGAATCGAACGGCTGAACTCGCTCACGCACGACGAAGCCGAGGGCGAGCTTCTGAAGTGCTGCGGCTCGACGGCGTGGGCGTGCGCGATGTCCGCGAGCAGACCTTTCGGCGACGCCGACGAGTTGGGGCGCGCGGCTGACGAAGTCTGGTCGCGCCTTGAGCGCGACGACTGGCTCGAAGCGTTCAGCCGCCACCCGAAGATCGGCGAGAGGGAGGCGGCTGCCGGGCAGTCGCGGCAGGAGCAGGGCTGGTCGAGTCAGGAGCAGTCGGGCGTCGGCGGGTCGGGCGAGGCTGCGCGCGCGGAGCTGGCGGAGTTGAACCGCGAGTACGAAGTGAAGTTCGGTCACGTCTTCCTCATCTGCGCGACGGGCAAGAGCGCCGACGAGATGCTCGCCGACTTGCGCGAGCGTCTGCGGAACGAGCCCGAAGACGAAATCAAACGCGCCGCCGAGGAGCAGCGGCTGATCACGCGGCTGCGGCTAGGAAAACTCCTCGACGGGTGGGCTCAAGATCGGGGACGTAGTGGGGGCGAAACATGAGCAGGATCACGACGCACGTCTTAGACACCTCGCGCGGGCGACCCGCCGCCGGGATCGCTGTCAGGTTGGAGCGCGAGTTCGGCGACGGCTGGGAGGCGG
>JAIVGV010000280.1 GCA_020201365.1 Acidobacteriota bacterium | reverse complement strand
AGTTCGAGGGCTGCTACCACGGTCACGGCGACAGCTTGCTCGTGAAAGCCGGTTCGGGCGTCGCGACGCTCGGGCTTCCAGACAGCCCCGGCGTGACGGCGGCGGTCGCGCGGAACACGATCACCGCGCCGTACAACGACCCGTCAGCGCTCGAACAGATTTTCGCGGAGGTCGGCGCGGAGATCGCCGCCGTCATCATCGAGCCCGTCGTCGGCAACATGGGCTGCGTCGCGCCGCGCGACAACTTCTTGCAGCGCGTCCGCGACATCACGCGGCGACACGGCGCGCTGCTCATCTTCGACGAGGTGATGACGGGCTTTCGCCTCGCGCGCGGCGGCGCGCAGGAGCTTTACAACGTCGCGCCCGATCTCACCACGCTCGGCAAGATCATCGGCGGCGGACTCCCCGTCGGCGCATACGGCGGACGCCGCGATCTGATGGAGCAGATCGCGCCCGCCGGGGCGGTCTATCAGGCGGGCACGCTCTCCGGCAACCCGCTCGCCATGACCGCCGGACTCACGACACTCCGACGCCTCCGCGACAAATCCGTTTACGACCGGCTCGAACGCGCCGGGGCGCGACTCACCGACGCTCTCACAGACGCCGCGCGCGAAGCGGGCGTTGCGACGACGACGAACCGCGTCGGCTCGATGTTCACCACCTTCTTCACCGACGCGCCCGTCCACGACTGGACGACCGCCGCGCGCGCCGACCGCACAACTTACGGCAAATTCTTCCACGCCATGCTCGACGCAGGCATCTACCTCGCCCCCTCCCAATTCGAAGCCGCCTTCATCAGCCTCGCCCACACCGACGAGCTTCTTGATCGCACGGTCGTAGCGGCGCGCTCGGCTTTCGCGACGCTGAGAGACTAAGGAGGTATGAACTCGTGTCGCTGAATCGCTTTGTTGAGAGCGCAACCGAGACCCGGCTTCCCTTCGAGGAAGTGGTAGCCTTCTGCCAAAGCGAGGGAATGTCGCTTCATGATTTCGCTGACGGGTTTGCTATCTATGTTGCCAACGCCTATCTCGCTGGGGGAATGGATTTCGAGCGCGGCGATACCGCAATGAATTCCCTCTTTGCGCTAATGGTCAGCGAACCCTTCTTAAAGAGAACTGACGGAATGATTCCTGATGTCGCATTCGCCATCTACGAAGCCTTTGATCAAGGGGAGTACCAGCATCCCAATGACCTGCCTACCGATAATATGGAGGAGAAGTACACACGTCCCATGCTAAAGGAGGCGTTATCCAGTCAGATGCTACGTGACGAGGCGCGGGATAGTGGTGGTCATCGGCAATGATTAGAAACGATCAGGAACTCGACGCGATGCTTGAGCGCATCAGAGTTTTTCAGGAGCAAGTGGAAAAGCTGCGCCAAGTGGAGACCAACCCGCAGAATTACCGCCTGTCAGCCGGAGGCTACTTAGCCGAGATTGATCGGATGAATTTGGAAGTGTGGGAGTGTCTGCAACTACGTTCGAGGGTCTTGTGAGCGGTCTAGAAAGATATTACTATTGAGCACCTTGGGGATGGCTGGAAGTTAGGAACGCAGGTATGGCGAAAACTACATCAAGCAAGCGCGTAGCCCGAAACGCTAAGACCGGCAGATTCGTGCAGAGCCCCGCCAAAGCCGGGAGCGTTAGACTCCGCCAAGTTGACAGGGCTGTGAAGAAAGTCGCCAGCCGCCGAAACGGGACGGCGGACTCTCGTGCCTCACACTCTCCTAAAGCGAGAGCCTGATAAGCTCACAGTGGCCAAGTACAGCGAAAACGTCTTCATCAACTGCCCTTTCGACGCAGCCTACAAACCACTGTTCGACGCCATCGTCTTCGCGGTGTTCGACTGCGGTTTCGTCGCCCGATGCGCCTTAGAAGAGGACGACGGCAGCCAGATCAGAGTCCAGAGAATCTTCGGCATCATCCGCCAGTGCCGTCTAAGCATTCACGACTTATCGCGCGTTGAAGTTGACAGAAGCACAAAGCTCCCAAGATTCAACATGCCTCTCGAACTGGGCGCGTTCTTGGGCGCGAAGCATTTCGGAGCTGGCGGTCAGAAGAGAAAAGCGTGCCTCATACTCGACAGTGAGAGATACCGCTATCAGAAATTCATTTCCGACATCGCCGGTCAGGACATCAAGGCACACGAGAACAATCCGCGGACTGTCATCAGGGTCGTGAGGGATTGGCTTCGCACGTATTCCCGAACGTCAATTCCGAGCGGAAGCGTCATCTGGTCTCGCTATCAGATTTTTGGGGATGACTTGCCGCTGCTGTGTGAGGAGTTAAGGCTGAATCCCAAAGAACTCATCTTTAACGATTACGTGCTCCTCGTATCCAGATGGCTGAAAATCAACACCTAGCTCAAAGACACTTCTTGCCAATACCGCGCAATTAATCCGCCAGACTCTTCGATATTCTGCCCTCATCATTTCTCCTGCCTGAGCGGAAGCTCCACGTGGAAGCTCGTGCCCTCGCCGGGCGCGGTCTCGACGGAGATCGCGCCGCCGTGCTGCTCGACGATCTTCTTGACGATGGCTAAGCCGAGCCCCGTGCCGCGCTTCTTGGTGGTGAAGAAGGGCTCGAAGACGCGGGCGCGCGTGGCGGCGTCCATCCCCTTGCCGCGATCCGTGATGGTGACGCGGGCGAAGGGGGCGCGCGTCGTCGCGCCGTCGCCGTTACCCGCCGCACGCACCTGTCGCGACTCCGTGCGCGCCGTCGTGATCGTGACGGGAGAGCCTGCGGGGCTCGCGTCCGCGGCGTTGGCGACGAGGTTGATGAAGACCTGTTGGAGCTGATCGGCGTCGAGCTCGCCGACCAGAGGCTCCGCGGTGTATTCGCGCGCGACGGGCGTCTCGCGCTCGCGCAGTCGCTCCTCGACGAGTTCGAGGCTTGAGTCTATGAGCCGGTGCAGGTCTGTGGTCTTGAGCGTGAGCGGCTTCTCGCGCGAGTAGTCGGTCACGTCGGTCGTGAGCTTGTTGAGGTGCTCGATGCCGCGCTCGACGAGGTCAATCGTCGTCTGCGCCTCCTGCCCTCGCGCCATGTCGCGCAGCATCGCGACGCCGAGGCGGATGCTGCCCAGCGGGTTCTTGATCTCGTGCGCGACCTGCGCCGCCGCCTGCCCGACCGCGGCGAGCGCGTCCTTGCGCCGCAGCTCCGCCTCGTTGCGCGCCGCCTCGGTCACGTCAACGAGCGTGAGTATCTGCCCGTGCCCGCCGTCTATTTCGAGCGGCGACGAGTAGGCTTCAAAATAACGCTCGCCGTCCCCGCCGTCGGGCGTGAAGACGAAGCGACCGCGATACGCGGCTTCCGTCACGCGCGAGGAGGTCGCGGCGGCGAACATGCGCATCGCCTCGGGCGGCGCGATCTCGTCATAGACGGACGAGCCGACCTGCGCGCGCGGGAACAGTCTCAGGAACGACTGGTTGGCGCTGCGTACGCGGTCGTGCCCGTCCACGGCGGCGACCGCCGAGACCATGCCTTCGAGCATCTGCGTGCTGAACGCACGCTCGCGGCGCGCCTCGGCGAGGCTGCGGCGCAGCTGCCGGAAGCGCCGCTGCAACTCCCAGACGCTCGACGCCGCGATCAGCGCGCCGAGCAGCACGGCGACGTAGGTGAGCCGCCTGACCCTGCCCTGCGCGCCCTCGTAGAGCGCGAGCCGCTGGTTATTGATCTCGTCCTGCCGGCGGTTCGCGTCGTCGAGCAGTCTGCGCGACGACTGATCCACGGCGCCGAAGCTCTTGAAGCCGTTGATCGAGTAGTCTTCCGGATCGCCGGTCGTCCGGATGAATTTTTCCGACGCCTCGGCGAACGCGCGACCGTCTTCGGTCTGCGACTGCGGCGTGCGCTGGAAGAAGGCGAGCTGCGTGCGCGCCTCGCCCTGCGCCGAGTCGAGCTTGTGCTCGAAGGGGTTGACGATGCCGCCGCGCGAGAGGTGCGTGCCGCGGTCGCGCGCCTCGAAGTCGAGCCGCTCCATCGCGTCGCGCAAGGTGAGCAGGAAGCGGACGCGCTTGGTCTGATCCTCCTGCGCGCGCTGCGTCTCGTCGCTCACGCGCCGCAGCTCCGACGTGCTCATCCAGCCGAGCGCGACGATCACGACGACGAGCAGGAGGAAGCTCACCACCAGCACCGGCATCGTCGGCGCGACCCGCTCGCGCGCCATCCGCGCGACCCCCGCGCCGACCGACTCCGCGCCCCGCGCCTCGCCCGCCTCCGCGCTCGAAGGCATGCGGCTATAGACCACGCGCCCCTCGTCGTGTTGTTGCGGCTCGTCAGGCATAGGTTAGTGAATAGTGAATAGTGAATAGTGAATTGTAAATAGTGGTTGAATAGTCGTGCGGCTTGAGCCGTGATTGTCCAAGACGCGAGGCTCATCAACCTCTATTCACTATTTACGATTTACTATTCACTATTCACTTCTTCACATCCATCCAGTTCGCGCCGACGCCGACTTCCGTCGAGAGCGGAACGTCCAACTCGACCGCCGTCTCCATCTCGTGCTTGAGCAGCGCGGCGACGCGCTCGGCTTCGCGCTTCGGCGCTTCGATCAGCAGCTCGTCGTGAACCTGCATGACCATCTGCGCTTCGAGCCCTTCGCGCCGGAGCGCGTCTTCGACCTTGAGCATGGCGATCTTGACGATGTCGCTCGCCGTGCCCTGGATCGGCATGTTGATGGCTTCGCGCTCGGCGCGCGCCCTGATCTGCCCGTTGCGGTCGTTGATGGTCGGGAGCGGGCGGATGCGCCCGTAGATCGAGCGCACGAGCCCGGTCTCGCGCGCCTCTTCGGGAATCCGGTTCATGTACTCGCGCACGCCCTTGTAGGTCTTGTAGTAGTCGTCTATGACCTGCTTCGCTTCTTTGCGCGTGATGCCGACGCGCTGCGAGAGACCGAAGGGCTCGACGGCGTAGGCGATGGCGAAGTTGACGATCTTGGCGAAGCGGCGCTTCTCTTTCAGCTCTGCGGGCGTCTTGGCATTGAAGACGAGGCGCGCGGTCTGCGCGTGGATGTCCTCGCCCTTCTGGAAGGCTTCGAGCATCCGCTCGTCGCGCGTGATGTGCGCGAGCAGGCGCAGCTCCAGCTGCGAGTAGTCCGCCGCGACGAAGAGGTTTCCCTTCTCGGGGACGAACGCGCGGCGGATGCGGCGACCGAGTTCGGTGCGGACGGGGATGTTTTGGAGGTTCGGATCGGAACTGGATAGTCGCCCCGTCGCCGTCACCGTTTGATTGAGCTGGCTGTGGATGCGACCGTCCGCGCCGATCTGCTGCGGGAGCGCGTCGGTGTAAGTCGCCTTGAGCTTGTCGAGCTCGCGGAACTCGATGATGAGGCGCGGAAGCTCGTACCCTTGCGCGGCGAGCTCGTCGAGCACGGCGCGGTTCGTGGAGACCTGCCCTGTCGAAGTCTTGCGCCCCGTGCTGATGTTGAGCGACTCCAAGACCTCGCCCACCTGCTTCGGCGAGTTGATCTTGAACTCGCGCCCGGCGACTTTGTAGATCTGCTTCGTGAGCTTCTCGAGCTCCGCGCCGAAGAGCTTTGAGAGCTCAGCGAGAGCGTTCGTGTCAACCTTGAGCCCCGCCTTCTCCATCCGGTAGAGCAGCGGCGCGAGCGGCAGCTCGATGTCCGTGTAGATCGCTTCGAGCCCCTGTTCGAGCACGCGACCGTGCAAAACGTCCGCCACCTGCGCCGTCAAGTCCGCCGCCTCCGCCGCGCGCCAGTGCGACTCAGCCCAGCCTTCGGGCGTCTCCTCGGTCCAGCCGTCGCCGTTGACGGCGTCGCGCGCGAGGTCTGCCAGATCGTATTTGCTGCGGACGGGATCGAGCAGGTAGGCGGCGAGCAGCGTGTCGTCGCTGACCCCCTCGATTGATATTCCGAGCGGCGCGAGGAGTGCGGTGGCGCGTTTGAGATCGTGGACGGACTTGGAGAGCAAGCCGTTTCCGATCACGTCTCTCAGCGGCGCGAGCGCGGCGTCGCGCCCGCCGTCGAAGTTTTCGAGGTCTATGAAAGCCGACGAGCGCGCGCCGGTCGAGATGGCGACGCCTGTCGCTTGCGACTCTTCGCGCGCGCTCCCTTGTGTGCCCGCACCCGCGGGCGTCGAATCCGAGATCGCGAAAGACCAGTGCTCCGTGTCCCAGAGCTTGCGCGTGAGCTTCTCCAACTCTTCGGGCTTGCGTATGACGCGGTAGAGGCGCTCGGCGTGCGCGCCGCCCTCGACCTCTCCGGCGGCGTCTGCGAACTCGCGCGTGAGGTTCTGGAATTCCAGCTCGCGGAAAAGCTTGTAGGCGGCGGCGCGGTCGGGGGCTTGGCAACGGAGCTTGTCCAGGTCGAGCTTGATGTTCACGTCCGTCTTGATCGTCGCGAGTTCCTTCGATTGCAAGATCAACTCACTGTTGTCGCGCAAACTTTCGCGGTAAGTTTTATGCTTGACCTGCTCCCAGCTCTTGAGCGCGTTCTCGATGGAGCCGAACTCCTTGACGATCTGCACCGCGCCCTTCGCGCCGATGCCGGGAGCGCCCGGAATGTTGTCAACCGAGTCGCCCATCAAGCCGAGCAGATCGACGATCTGCGTCGGCGGCACGCCGAACTTGTTCGCCACCCAAGCCTCGTCGCACCACTCGACCGGCGGGACGGGCTCCTTGCGCTTCACGTTCTGCGAGTTCTGCCTCATGCAGACGATCCACGGGTCGCGCACGAGCTGGCACATGTCCTTGTCGTTCGAGACGATGACGGCTTGCAGTCCGGCTTCCGCCGCCTGCACGGAGAGCGCGCCGATCACGTCGTCAGCCTCGAAGCCGGGGACGTTGAGGATCGGAATGTTATAGACCTCGCAGACGCGTATGATGTAAGGAATCTGCGACGTCAACTCTTCGGGCGGCGCGACGCGGTTCGCCTTGTAGCCGACGTTCATCTCGTGCCGGAAGGTCGGCTGCTCGGACTCGAAGACCGCCGCGATGTAGTGCGGTCGCTCGTCGGCGAGGAGCTTGCGCAGCATGTTGGTGAAGACGAAGACGGCTTGGGTGACCTGCCCGCGGCTGTTCGTCAAAGGCTCCATGCGCCCGCCTAAGGGGGCGAAGTACGCGCGGAAGATGTGCGAGAACGAGTCTATGAGAAAGACGCGCTCGGTCGGCTGCGCCGGAGTCTCGGATTTTTTACGCGGCATTGCGGTTTGATGATATGAAAAAATCCGTGACAGGTAAACCGCGACGGGCGATCAGAACGCCGGGCACTTCCCCTGTCGCGCGCGCGCAGCAATCTCGCGCGCGGGTGTGGACATCAGACCACTCGACGGCGAACGAGCCTGACGTTCGCGCCGCGTTTTGCTCAGGTTTTCACGCGGCGGGGTCGGGCACGCGCGTTGCTCATTCATCCGTCGCTCTTCGTAGCTCAAGGCGCGACGCGCGCGACGACTCCGAAAGGAATCATCCACCAACTTTGATCAAGCAGACGACTCTGGGTCAGTCCGTCGAAACGACCGGGCTCGGCTTGCACACGGGCGTGCAGGTGCGCGTGCGGCTTTCCCCCGCGCCGCCGGAGACGGGTTACGTCTTCCTCCGCGGCGATCTCGAAGACTTCGAGATTCCCGCCACGGTCGAGCACGTCTCGCACTCGTCCTACGCGACGACGCTGATGCGAAAGGGCGTGACGCTCTCGACGGTCGAGCACCTGCTCGCGGCGCTGCGCGGGGCTGGGATAGATAACGCCTACATCGCCGTTGACAACTTGGAGCTGCCGATCATGGACGGCTCGGCTGAGGCGTTCGCCGAGATGATCGAGACGGCGCGCGTCGTCGAGCAGCCCGCCGAGCGTCGTGCGCTGCGCGTGAAGAAGAGGGTTTCGGTGGCGGAGGGCAACCGCCGGATGAGCGTCGAGCCGTTCGAGGGCTACGAGATCGACTGCATGATTGACTTCGCGCACCCGCTCGTCGGCAAACAGCAACTCACGTTTGACGCGCTCGAGCCCGGCGCGTTCGCGCGCGAGATCGCGTCGGCGCGCACGTTCGGCTTCACCGCAGAGATCGAGATGCTGCGCCGCGCGAACCTCATCCGCGGCGGCTCGATAGAGAACGCAATCGTCCTCACGCCCGAAGGGATGCTCAACCGCACGGGCTTGCGCTCGCGCGACGAGTTCGTGCGCCACAAGGTGCTCGACATCGTGGGCGACCTCGCGCTCTTGGGGATGCCCCTGCTCGGTCGCGTCCGCGCGGAGCGCAGCGGGCACCTCTTCCACGCGATGCTGATGACGAAGCTGCTGCGCGACGACGCGGCTTGGGAGATCGTCGAGATGCCCGTCGGCGCGACGCTCACCGCCTCACGCTGACGCCGACGCAAGAAGAACCTTCACCCGGCGCCGGAGCTTCGCGCGTCCGGCGCGGCGCCAAGTCCTCACACGCTCTCTAGCTCAAGGCTTCGACTCCCCACGACCGTTGCCGCGCGCCCTGTCGTCGCCGTCCTCGACGACGCGACCGCGCTCGGTGTACACGGGCAGGGACTCGATGACGTAGTCCGCGCCGAGCCAGAGGCTCCAACTGTGGTGGTAGAACGCGACGGGAAAGAGCACCGCGACGGCCAAGAGGATCGCGAGCAGCAGATCGAAGTGTGCGGAGGCGAGCGCGATGAGGGCGAAGTAGGTCGCGAGCACGACGAGTTCGGTCGTCAAGACGTTCGCGACGATGGCGCCGACGAAGAAGCCCTCCTCGCGCTTGAAGAGCGCGCGGCACGCGGGGCAATGATGTTTAATCTGGAAGGGTCGCTCGACGATTGTCGCGCGCCCGCACGCCGGGCAGCGCAGGCGCAGGCTGCGCGCCAGCGTGAGGGGGATGGAACGTCGTCCGCGCTTGGCACTCACGCCGCCATCATATTCCCGTTAGCGCGCCGCGCGCGAGAGCGTGCGACTCCGGCCGGTCGCCGCGCCGCTCAGCCTTCACGCACGAACTCGTAAACGACGTGCAGCCGCAGCTCCGCGCCGACGATCTCGTGGCGCACCTCTCTGGCGCGCAGCCGCAAGCCGCCCGCGCCCGACACCTTCCGCAAAGGCAGCTCCGCGGAGAGTTGTTCGGCGCGCAGAATCTCTATCGGATTCACGCGCGCGTCGAGCGCGTCCTGCACGAGACCGGTGACGCCGCCCGCGAGCATGGACGGCACTTTGTCGAGGTGCACGTCGCGGACTTCGACGCGCGCCGTGAGCGCCTGCTTCGCCGGGTCGAAGGCGAGGTCGAGCGCCGTGTCAGCCCAGCCCTGGAAGCGTATGCAGCCGACGAGCCCCGCGCTGTACGAGCCGCGGAAGGCGACGGGCGCGGTCACCATCCCGTCGCGGAAGCGCACCGACGTGCGCTCGCCCCCCATCTCGCGCGCGAGCTGAATCTCGCTCGGGCACTCGCGCGTACCCCCGCCCTGCGAGAGCGGGAAGGCGGGCGGCTGCGGCAGCGTGAAGAGCGCTTCGACGAGCGCGTTGAACGTCCGCTCGTTGATCGTCACCGTAACCTCGCCCGCCTGTATCGCCTTCGCCTCGCGGGCGCGTTTCTCCTGCGCGAAAGCGGGCGCTACGAGCGAGACGATGACGACGGCGCACGCGAGAACGGACGGGACTCGATTCATGTCGAATGTTTTTGATCGCATCGAAGGCAGAGATGAATGGCTGGCGGCGGGGGTTGTGCGGAGACTTAGTTGGGCTTCAACGCAGAGGCGCAGAGATCGCGCAGAGAACCGCGGAGAAAGCCCTCTGCGTGAACTCTGCGGGGTCTCCGCGCCTCTGCGTTGAAGTCGCCCTACTTCGCGCATCAAGCTCGTCGAGGTGACGCGCCGCGCTCCCCGCCCGCCTCATAAGCCGCTGCGGATGATGTCGTGCAGGCGGAGCAGTCCGACGCAGACGCCCCCGGCGTCAACGACGGGCAGGACGTTGATCTGCGAGGGGCGGTTCTCCATCAGTTGCAGCGCGGCGTAGGCGAGCGCGTCCGGGCTGGTGACGACCGGGCGCGGCGTCATGATCGCTTCGCAGGAGAGCGCGGCGAGGTCTTCGGGTCGGCTGCGTTCGAGCGCGCGGCGCAGGTCGCCGTCGGTGATGACGCCTTCGAGCCGCCCGCCGTCGTCAACGACGCTGACCGCGCCGAGCCCGCCGCGACTGATGGCGCGGACGGCTTCCAAAAGCGTCGCGTCTCTGCGGACGGTCGGGTTCGCGTCGCCGCCGTGCATGAGGTCGCAGACCTTGAGCATGAGTCGCTTGCCGAGTCTGCCCGCCGGGTGGTTCAAAGCGAACTCTTCGGGCGTGATCCGTTTGAACTGCATGAGCGTCAAGGCGAGCGCGTCGCCGAGCGCGAGCGCGACGGTGGTCGAGGTCGTCGGCGCGAGGTTGAGCGGGCAGGCTTCCTTGTCAACGCCCGCGTCCAAGGAGACGTCGGCGCGCGCGGCGAGGCTCGACTGCGGATCGCCGACGAGCGCGACGACGGGGACTTCGCGGTGCTTGAGGAATGGCAGCATGGCGAGTATCTCGTCGGTCTCGCCGCTGTTCGAGACGACGACGACGACGTCCTCGCGCGCGACCACGCCTAAGCCCCCGTGCAGCGCGTCCGAAGGGTGCAGGAAGGCTGCGGGCGTGCCCGTGCTCGTCAAAGTCGCGGCGATCTTCTGCGCGACGTTACCGGACTTGCCGACGCCGACGACGACCACCTTGCCCCGGCACGCCGCGAGCAGATCAATCGCGCGCTCGACCTCCGCGCGCCCGACCCGCCGCGCCGTCTCGCGGATGGCGTCGGCTTCGAGCGTCAGGAAGTTGCGGAACTCTGCGAACCTGTCTTGATCAGTCATGGCTGGATCGCGCGACAGCGAAGTCGGAGCATACGACGAAGGCGCGCGCGGCGACAAGATGATAAGATGCCCGCCACACTCACGCGAGGAGAGAAGATCAGATGAACAAATATGAACTCGGTAACAGGAGCGAGGGCGTCGTCCTCTGTGCGTATCTCGCTGCGGGGTTTAACGTCAGCATCCCTTTCGGCACGGGCGCGAGCTACGATCTGGTCGTCGAGGCGGGCGCGCGCATGCTCAAGATACAAGTTAAGACAGCTTGGGTGAGCGGCGGCTGTGTCTGCTACAAGAGCCAGCGCAGACAGCCGGGGCACGGGCTAACGCGCAGGGCGTACAGGAGCGGCGAGGCGGACTACTTCGTTGCTTTTTGCCCGGAGACCGGACAAATCTACGCGGCGCCCGCTGAGACAATCACGGCGTCGAAGGCAGGCTGCGACTTGAGCCCGCGAAGAACGGACAGGCGAAGCTCGTGAAGTGGGCGGCGGACTTCAGCTGGGAGCGGCACGTGGAGGAGTTGAGGAGTTGGTGCGCCTGGCAAGGATCGAACTTGCGACCTCCTGTTCCGGAGACAGGCGCTCTATCCACTGAGCTACAGGCGCGCGCGCAGATTCTCGCATAGCCGGGGCTGAGATCGCAAAACCACGAAGCCCGACGAGTCGGCGCTTGAGTCGCTTTGCGTTCCGCCGCGTCGCACACTACTATCGAACCCTTGCCATAAACTTTCGTCGGAGGCTCCATGAAGAAATTTAATTCGTTGCTGCTCGCGCTCGCCTTCGCGCTGCTCCCCTTCAGCGCCGTGCCGCAGTCGCGTGCGACGCAGGGCGCGGCGACAGCCGCCGTTAAAGCGACTTCGCTTCCGCCCGCGACCGTCGAGGCGGCGAAGCAGATCACGGCGGCGCGGTTGCGCGAGCACCTGACGTTCGTCGCGGCGGACGCGCGCGGCGGGCGCGACACGCCTTCGCAGGGCTTGGACGAGACGGCGCAGTACATCGCCGACGATCTCAAGAAGCTCGGCTTCAAGCCCGCGGGCGACGACGGCACTTTCTTCCAACACATCACGCTGCGCCGGGACAAGATCGATCCCGCACGCACGACCTTCGCCTTAAACGATCAGGCGTTCAAGTACGGCGACGACTTCCTCGTCGCCGCGACGCCGGGCACGGTCGAGGGGCAGCTCGTCTTCGTCGGCAACGGCTGGATGGTCAAGTCGAAGAACATTGACGCCTTCAAGGGCGTTGACGTGAAAAATAAGATCATGATCGTCGCCGGATCGGGCTTGCTGCCCGGCATGACGCGCGCGGACGTCTCCGGCAAGGCGGGCGTTGACTACGACGACGCCGCGTCCTACGGCAAGCGCAACGGCGCGTTGGGGCTCATCGTCGTCCCGCGCACGCGCGACTACAACCGCTTCTGGACGTTCCGCCGCGGCTCCGCCGAGCGCGGCTTCTACCAGGTCGAGAAGTTCGCGCAGCAGAACCCTTCTTCGCTCCCGACCGCCTACCCTTCGCAGAAGCTGCTCGACGCGCTCTTCGCGGGCGAGAGCGTGACGGGCGCGGACGTGATGAAGCTGGCACAGTCGGGCGAGGCTTCAGCCGCGTTCGCGCTCGCGCAAGGTAAGCGCGCGAAGTTCTCCGTCGCCTCGACCTCGGAGACGGCGACGACGCAGAACGTCGTCGCCATCCTCGAAGGGCGCGACGCGCAGTTGAAGGGCGAATACGTCGCGCTGGGCGCGCACTACGATCACATCGGCACCGCCGGTCAGGGCAGCGGTCAGTGTCAGGAAGTCAACGGCGACAAGATCTGCAACGGCGCGGACGACGACGGCTCGGGCACGGTCTCGATCCTGACCATCGCCGAGGCGTTCGCGCGTGGACAGAGGCCGAGGCGCTCGCTGCTCTTCGTCTGGCACTGCGGCGAGGAGAAGGGCTTGTGGGGCTCGCAGTATTTCACGAACTACCCGACCGTGCCGCTGGAGCGCGTCGTGACGCAGCTCAACATAGACATGATCGGGCGCAGCCGGCAGCCGGGCGACACGAACCCTGCGAACAGGGAGCTGACGGGTCCCGACGAGATTTACGTCATCGGCTCGAAGATGATGAGCACAGACCTCGGCGACGCGAGCGAGCGTGTGAACGCGGCTTACATGAGCCTCGCGTTCAACTACAAGTACGACGACCCGCACGACCCGCACCGCTTCTTCTTCCGCTCCGACCACTTCAACTACGCGCAGAAGGGTGTGCCGATCATCTTCTACTTCGACGGCGAGCACGAGGACTACCACCGCCCGTCGGATCAGGTCGAGAAGATAGACTTCCAGAAGATGGAGAAGGTCGCGCGCACCGTCTTCGCCACCGCGACGGAACTCGCCAACGCGCCCGCGCGCCCGCGCGTGGACAGGAAGCTCCCGCAGGAGCTGACGGGACAGTGAACATCACGCGCGCGCGCCAGCCACGGAGAGTGACGCGCGCCCGTCGGAACATTGATGCACACCGTCGCGCGAATCGTCACACCGCTCACGATTCGCGCGGCGCGCCGTTTCTTGACACGCGGTTTTCGTCCCGTATAATTCTCACCACTCCGCGGGCCGTTAGCTCAGTTGGTAGAGCAGCTGACTCTTTGTATGGGAGCCTCGCCGGGAAACGGGCGAGTGAACAGGCATCAAAATCGGGGAACCCTTCCGCCGCCCGTGCGATGGCGATCCCGAACCAAGCCCTGAAGTTTTAGGGAAGGCGTAGAGACTAGACGGTGCCCACCTAAATCTCGCGAGAGACATGGTGAAGGGATAGTCCAGACCACGAACCCGAAGAGGGGCGACGAAAGTCGAGGTGGTAAGTAATCAGCGGGTCGGAGGTTCGATCCCTCCACGGCCCATCCCACGGAATGAACAAGCGAAGGGCGTCAGTCATGGACGCCCTTTTCTCGTTTCACGTACCGACAGTGCTGTCGTTCATATTTCCTCGCGTGTGAAAACGGTGGGCAGGCGCGCGGGTCGGCGCGCCCTTTCGACGCCTTCTAGTTGCGGCGGCGAGAGCCCAAGCACGTCGCGGTAGAGGAACAGGATCGCGCTGAGCGCAATGTTCTGCGTCGAGGCGGCGACCTGTTTCGCGACCGCCAAGTGCGTCAGGTAGTCGCGCACTTCCGGCGAGCCCATCTCGCGCGGGTGGCGCTTGCCGTGGAAGAGGATGAAGTCTCGGATGTAGTGGACATAGGACTTTTCCGTTTTCGGGCTCAGGTGTTTGAGCCGCGCCACACGGCTGACTTCATCAAGGAGTTTTGGCTTTGTTGTCACGTGAGGAACCCCCGCTGATAAAGGGTTGTTATACTGCGGGGCGCAGTATAACACGCCTTATAGGGTTGTTATACTGCGCCCCGCAGTATAATCACTAGTTAGACCGCTGAGCAAATCTTTCTATCGGAGGTGCCAGAATGTTGAAGAGAATCGTGTCCGTGCTTGCCCTGAGCTGCCTTGGAATGGGCAACCCTTTGAGCGTTGGATCGGGTCAGTCCACAAACACTGACGGGCACCGCATTATTCCGATCAAGCAGATGTCGGAAGACGTCGAAATCCTTTATGGTGACCCTGAGAAGGCAGGCGAGCCGTTCGTGATGCGAATCCGGGAACTTCCCGGCGGCATCATCCCTCCCCACAAACACCCTATCGATGAGCATATTACTGTGGTGCAAGGAACACTATACTTCGGCGTGGGCGATAAATTTGATCGCGCGGCGTGCAAGGAGATGAAAGTCGGTAGTTACGCATTCATCCCGAAAGGAAGCACGATGTTCGGCTACACGCCCGAGGCGGCGATTGTCCAAGTGCACGGCATCGGCCCGTACCACATCCACTGGCGTGCCGGGACTGAATGGCGTGACAGTCTGAAGACGTTGGATAGCCCAGACGCCGGGACAGTTTTCAAGTTCAGGAAGGGTGAACGGGTCGTGACCAAACGCGGGAGAGGGCGCATTCGTCAGGGCTATGATTCCGGCGAAATAATTGGGTATGAGATTGATGGCGAAGACGGGACGTTGTTCATGGCAGAAGAAGGAGAGATTAAGCGGCTCCCAAACAAGGAATGAATTATGCCGGGCACCGTCGGCGCGGTCTAACAACTCATTCAACCGGAGCGGAATCAGCTTGTCCTTCATCGTTAACTTGGATGCCATTCGCAGATTCTTCCCGCCCGGTTAATTCGGGCGTTAGGCGCGCGGAGGGTCATCTGAGCAAATGTCCGGAGTAAGTGGTATGAGGCGAGTCGTTGTCGTAATGGTGGTATTTGCGTGCTGTGGGATGGCAGAGGCACAGACGCCGACCGACGCAGAGCTGGGCGGTCGTGTGGACGCGCTCGCACAGAAGTTGCTGTCGCGCCCCGTGGCCGGGGTTTCGGTCGCCGTGGCGCGCGACGGTCGAGTGGTGTTTGCGCGCGGCTACGGCATGGCGAGCCTGGAGCACTCGGTCGCGGTCACGCCCGATACGGTCTTCCACATTGATTCGGTCTCGAAGAACATTTTAGCCGCCGTTCTGCTGCGCCTCGCTGACGAAGGAAAACTCAATCTCGACGACGACGTGACGAAGTACGTGCCCGAAGCGCCAACGCGCGGGCGCAAAGTCACGGTCAGGCAACTGCTCAATCACACCTCCGGCATCTACAGCTTCACGTCGCTGCCCGAGGCGGAAGCCAACGAGCGGCTCGACCTGACGCACGAACAGGTGCTGGGCCTGGTCAAAGATAAGCCGCCCGATTTCGAGCCGGGCGCCGCCTGGCGCTACAACAACTCTGCCTTCTACATCGCCGGCATGGTGGTCGAGCGGGTGACGAAGCAGGAGTACGGCGCGTACGTGCGCGAGCGCGTCTTCAAGCCGCTCGGAATGAACTCGGCGCTGATGTGCGACGCGCGGATGGTGGTG
>JAIVGV010000160.1 GCA_020201365.1 Acidobacteriota bacterium | reverse complement strand
GACCTGCGCACCTGCGTCATCCTGCGCGACATAGAGGAGCTGAGCTATCAGGAGATCGTTGACCTCCTGAAGATTCCCGAAGGCACGGTCAAGTCGCGCATCAATCGGGGGCGGATCGAGTTGGCGAAGATTTTGCGGCGCATGAGAGTCGTCGCGATGAGCGACGCTTGATTGTGAGTTTTGAGAGTGAGCCTCGGCGGCGGGTAGAAGTTTTCGTTCGCGCGTCGTTTGTTGCGGAGGGGCGACCGACGGGCGCGTTGCAGTAAACTTAACGAAGGGTGAAACGAGAAGAAGTGATGCTCTGTGCGGAATTTGAAGATCGCCTGACGGACTACCTCGAAGGCGCGCTCGCCTCCGAGGATCAGCGCGCGTGCGCCGAGCACGCCCTGCGCTGCCCCGTCTGCCACGATCTCTTGAACGAGGTGAAGAACACGCTGCGCGTCGTCGCGACCGACCTGCCCCCCGAGCCTTCGCGACAGCTCGAAGCGCGCATCCTCATGCAGACCGCGCCGGAGACGGCGATGTCCTGCGGGGAGTTCGAGGATTATTTGACCGACTACCTCGACGGCTTCCTCCCCGCGCCGCTCTTCCACCGCTGGGAGCGCCACGCGGCTCTGTGCGCGCGCTGCACGGACTTGCCCGGCGAGGTCGTCCGCTCAATCGGCGCGTGCTACTCCTACATCAGCGAGGAGCAGCCCGTCCCCGCCGGTCTCCACGAAAGAATCTTGCAGGCGACGCTCGGCACGGCGGAAGCCGGACGAGTCAGACCGTCCGCCGCGACGCGCTTCGTCGAACAAGTTCGCGCGTGGCTCGATGTCGTGGTTTCGCCGCAGCTCGCGACGGTCGCGACGATGGTCTTGGTCGCCATCCTCGTCGGCACGAGCACGCTCTCGCCCGACGGCTCAATCGGCGGCATGTACCGCGCGAGCCTGCAACTCGCCGCGCGCACCTACCAGACGACCGCGCGCGCCGGGGCGATTCTCAAAGGCACGACGAACGAAGCGACGCCGACGCGCGGCGCACAGCCGTCCCGGAGCCCCGCGGCTTCCGGCGACGCGAACAAGCAGGGGCGTTAAGTTTTGCGAGAACAGGCGAGGGCTTTTGAAGCGAGACGGATGAGGTGCTCTTACCACAGCACGAACGCGGCGGTCGTCGAGTGCAGCCGCTGCGCGCGCCCCTTGTGCCCGGCGTGCGACCACCGCATACGCGGCTTCCCCTACTGCCAGGACTGCATCGTGGCGGGCGTCGAGATGTTGCAGTCGCGCGCCGCAGCGCCCTTGCTCGCCGCGCCGCAGCAGATGCGACGGCGCACGTCGCCGTGGATCGCTCTGCTGCTCTCGTTCGTCATGCCGGGGCTCGGATCGGCGTACAACGGTCAGACCTCGAAGGCGCTCGTCCACTTCGCTTTGTTTGCGAGCTGCATCCAGCTCGCCGCCGTCACGGACGCCGTCGCGCTCTTCGCGCTCGCGGCGGCAGCCGCCTACCTCTTCGCGGCGGTCGAAGCCTTCCGCACCGCGCAACTGATCCGCTCGGGTCTCGCGCCCGACTCGGAGATGGACTCGATCTCGCGGCGGCTCTACGGGCACCCGACCGCGTGGGCTGTCCTGCTCATCGCGCTCGGCACGATCTTCCTCTTGAACTCGGTCTTCGGCATGCGCCTCGCCGTGCGGCAACTGCTCCCCGCGCTGCTCGTCCTGCTCGGAGCCTACATGCTCTTCGACTACATCCGCCGCGGGAGCCGCCGACGCGCCGAGGCCGCCGCGTTCGACAACTTCAACGCGCCGCGCTTCCGCACGGGCGACCTCGCCGCGCAGATCGCCGCGCGACGTCGGCATGACACGCCGCCGCCGCGCGCGTGAGGCGCGTGAGGGGAAACGGGCGCGGGTCTGTTATGATTGCCGCGCGTCCGAATCGGTTTGAGGGCGGGACGCTTCTAGTTTGAAGGGGGTTTTAAGATCATGTTCGGCATCCTGAAGGCGGCGGGCGGGTTGGGCGCGATCATGGCGCTCATCGCGCTGCTCATCATCCTCGTCAAGCAGCTCATCGCGCTCGTCACGTTCCTGATGGTGCTGCTCAAAGTCGCGGTCGTCGTCGCCTTCGTCGGCGTCTTCGTCATCATCGTGCTCGCGATGCTGCGCGCGCGCGGTCGCCGGCGGCGCGAGGCGGAAGGAATCTGAAGCGACGACGGTTCGCGCCGCGGCGCATTCGCAGTGGCCAGCGCGGGGAGGCTCGTGTCGGATTCAACTCCGACGCGAGCCTCCTCTTTTTTCGCCCGTTTTTCGCGGGACTCCCGCCGCGGCTCGCCCGTCGCCCTCCCCGCGCGTTTGCAATCGTCGCGAGTCGTGTGGTACGGTGCAGCCCCTTGTACAGGTCGCTCGGCGTGCGGAAGGGTAAACGAACCTCAGGAACAAGCGCCGCCGACTGCCACAATCAGGCAGGAACTAAATAAAGAAGCCCCCAACTGTGGTTTCATTCGCACCGTCGCCCACGGGCAGGCAGTGCCTTTGACCGCTTTCGCTCTGCGCCGCCGTCCCCGCTTCATACCTTGGCGCGCGCCGACGTAAGCAGCAAGGAGGACTCTCTTCCCCGATGAAGACTGACGACAAGCTCTACGCATTCATCGTCGCACACACCTCGCGCTCACGCTCCACGATCCGACGCATCGGCATACATCGTCGCTGGCTCAAAGTCGCTCCCGTGATGGCGGCGTTTGTCCTGTGCGCCGCCGCCTACGGGCTCTTCGGCGTCTTCCGCGAAGCCGTCCACCTGCGCACCGCGCGCGAGAACGCGCGGCTGCGGCAGGAGAACGAGCAGCAGCGGCAGAAGCTCGAACAGCTGAAAGACCGCGTGGACGCCATCGAAGACGCCTCGCGCCGCATCGCCGAGACCGCCGGGGTGAGCGAAGAAAATATCCCCGACGGGCGCGGCACGGGCGGTCCGCTCCTCGTGATGAACGAGTCGGAGATCGCCGCGGTCGAGGCGCGCGCCGTGCTGCTCGAAGCGCAACTGCACACCTACGAACTCGCCCTCAAGGAGAAGTCGCGCATCCCCTCGATCTTCCCCGTCTTAGGTGAAATGACCGACGGCTTCGGCGGACGACGTAACCCGTTCGGCGGCTCCTCCTACGAGTTCCATCCGGGTCAGGACATACGCGCCGAACGCGGCACGCCGGTCGTCGCCGCCGCCAACGGCACGGTCGTCTTCGCCGACTGGCAGAGCGGCTACGGGCAGATGGTCGAGGTGGATCACGGCGGCGGCTTAACCACCCGCTACGCGCACCTCTCGAAGATCGAGGCGACGACGGGGCAGCAGATCGCGCGCGGTCAACTTTTGGGGCGCGTCGGCTCGACGGGACGCTCGACGGGACCGCACCTGCACTACGAGGTTCGCATCAACGGCGAATCCGTCAACCCGCTCGCGTACCTGCCGACGAATGACGCGGGCGCGGTCCCAACGCCGCCGCAGAATTGAAGGCGCGCAGGCGCAGGGTCCGAGCCGCGAAGTCGCGGGATTAAAGTAGTTTCTGCTTGACAGCCTCGCGCGGCGTCGCTTAGTATGCGCCTTCGTTTGGCGCGGGGCGCTTTGATGTTAGTCTCAGCCCCGCGACGTTTTAGAAGTACGGCAATGAGTTTTCCGTAAGGCAGTCGGGCTCGCGTTCGGTTGAGAGATGCGCTCGTTTTTCAAGTGCGGCTCACCGGACGCGGGCTTTTTCCGTTTTAGCCTCCGACAGGGGCGCGTCTCGCCTCGAAAGACGCCTCCCGGCTCAAAACAACAACCACGGCGACGCGCGCGGCACGCGCTGCGCTCGTTCGCGTCACACCGAATCGTTAGGAGGATTCGTCTGCTATGCCAAGAATTACCGGTAAGGTCAAGTGGTTCAACAACGCGAAGGGCTACGGCTTCATCGAGCAGCCCGGCTCTTCGGACATCTTCGTCCACTACTCCGCCATTCAGGGCGACGGTTTCAAGACTCTCGAAGAGGGTCAGACCGTCGAGTTTGAAGTCACGCAGGGTCCCAAAGGACCGCAGGCTGAGAAAGTGACGAAGGTGTAAATCTCCCCAAGCTTTCGTTCGAAAGCCACTGACCGCTTGCCGGAGTGTTTTGAGCCGGTGAAGCGTTACGACAAGAGAAGCCCCGCGATGAATCTTGCGGGGCGGGAAAAGCGGAAGGCGCGACGTTACTCAACGAACGTCGCGCCTTCCGCTTTTTCGCGCTCCGCGCGCAAACATGGACAACGCCGCGCGCAATTTTTTTTGTTTCGTCCTCTTCGCTAACCGTCCGCCTTCGCTTTGAAGCTGACCGCGCCGCCCTCCGTGTAGAT
>JAIVGV010000436.1 GCA_020201365.1 Acidobacteriota bacterium | reverse complement strand
CGGTTGACCGGGATGACGAGCGTCGTCACGACCTGATCGTCGCGCGCCGCCGGGTCTTTGTCGTCGAGACCGACGAAGTTCAGCTCCGAGTCTTTGATCAGTTTGGGATCGGTGTGACCGAACAGACCGTCGGCGCCGGGGTAGTGGAAGTTCCACTGGAACTGCGCCTGCGGCATCTTGAGCAGGTCGTCGTACTCCTGCTGCGTGACGACGACGAGGTAGCTCTTCATCTTGTAGTGGAGCTGACCGCAGAGCTCGGCGCACGCCAGCTCGAACTTGCCCGTCTGGACGGGCGTGTAGTGGACGGTGATGTTCATGCCGGGCACGAGGTCTTGCCGGTTGACCGGGATGACGAGCGTCGTCACGACCTGATCGTCGCGCGCCGCCGGGTCTTTGTCGTCGAGACCGACGAAGTTCAGCTCCGAGTCTTTGATCAGTTTGGGATCGGTGTGACCGAACTGACCGTCGGCGCCGGGGTAGTGGAAGTTCCACTGGAACTGCTGCGCGACGACGTGAACCTGCGCCGAGCCCGGCGGCGCCTGGTAGAAGTGCAGCCGCGCCCAGACGCGCTGACCGAGCAGCGCGACGCCGATGAAGATGACGGCGGTGATGCCCGTCCAGATCATTTCGAGCCGGTTGTTGCCGTGCGTATAGACGGCGCGCTCGGCGCGGTCGCCCCGCGACGAGTAGCGCCAGACGGCGAAGCCGAGCGCGAGCTGCGCCGTGACGAACGCGATGCCGACGATGACGATCGTCAGCATGAACTGCTGATCGTAGGCGGGCGCGTGCTCCGTGATGCCGCGCGGGAACCACCAGCGCGCGTTGGCGAAGAGCCACACCGACACGATCGTTATGATCCAGATCAGCGCGCCGAGCAGACGACCCATTAACAGCCTCCCAGGTCAGACGACTGGCGACGGACGTTAGACGATAGCTGATCGTGTCTTGCCATTGTCCGTCGCCCACCGCCCGTCGTCGGTCTTTACCATTTCATCACCATCAGCCCGAACAGGAACGGCAGGTAGAGCACGGAAGCGAGGAGCACGCGGCGCGCGTTGCGGCGCGAGAGCGTGTGCGCGGCGGCGGCGCTCGTGCAGAGGAACATGCCCCCGAGCAGGAGCGCGCCGACGAAATAGATCGCGCCCGAAATGCCGAGCGCGGCGGGCGCGAGGCTGACGGGCACGAGCATCAGCGTCCAGACGACGATCTGCTGCTTCGTCAGACGCCCTTCGGGCTCGACCACCGGCAGCATCTTGATCCCGGCCCGCGCGTAGTCTTCGCGGTACATCCACGCGATGGCGAAGAAGTGCGGGAACTGCCACAGGAACAGGATGGCGAACAGTGCCCACGCTTCCAAGCCCACAGAGTTCGCCGCGGCAGCCCAGCCCAGCAGCGGCGGCACCGCGCCCGGAAACGCGCCGACCGCGGTCGAGAGCGAGGTGCGCGTCTTGAGCGGCGTGTAGAGGAAGAGGTAGCCGACGACGACGCTCACGCCGCACAGCGCCGAGAGCGGGTTGACGAAGACGGCGAGGTGCGCCAACCCCCCGACCGTGAGCGCCGCGCCGAACGTGAACGCCGCGCGCGGCGTGAGCTTGCCCGCGGGGAGCGGGCGCGACATGGTGCGGCGCATCAGAGCGTCGAGGTCGCGCTCCATCCACTCGTTGAGCGCGGAGACGCCGGAGCACAAGAGCGCGACGCCCGCCATCGTGCTCGCGAAGAGCGCGAACGAGAACGCGCCGCGCGCGCCGAGGAAGAAGCCCGCGGCGGTCGTCAAAAGAACGAGCGTCGTGATGCGCGGCTTGGTCAGCTCGACGAACGCGGCGGCTCGCGCCTTACCCGTCGCGGGCACGCAGGCGGTCGCCTCAGTTAGAAGCACCGACTGCCCCTCGATCTCTGTCAGCGAAATGCTCTCCATTCAGTTCCCCGCCCCGGCTCAGTGCTTCATGTCCATCAGCATCGGGAGTTCCAGCGCGGGCATCACGGTGAGCGAGCCGCCGCGCAGCTCCGCGCTCGCCGTCGTGCCGTCGTAGGAGAAGTCCTGCGACTTCGACTCCTTCGCGGTGACCGTCACGGTCTGCGTCTTCTCGCCGTACTTCTCGTGCCACGCGACGAGCGTGTAAGTGCCCGGCGGCAAGCCCCTGATCTCGAACTTGCCGTCCGCGCCGCTCACGGAAAAGAAGGGGTTGCGCATCACGCCGACGTAAGCTTTCATCCACGGGTGCTGGTTGCACTTGACGGGGACGAGGATTTCGGGGCGCGCGAACTTCTTCTCGATGGCGGGCGCGCCCGCCGACTGCGACTGGTTCCACTCCTCGTTGCTCTTCGGCGACGGGTGGACGTTGTGCGTCGTCTGGTCGGAGTTCGTCACCTTGAAGTTCTGCGTCGTCATCATGCCGAGGATGTGCGGGTGGTACTGGCAGCCGTGCTGATCGAGCGTCGCGTCGGGCGCGGGCGGATCGAAGGCGAGGCTGGCGATTGACTTGCCGTCGGCGGTCTTCCCTTCCTTGATGTAAACGAAGACGTTTTGCAGCTTGCCGTCGTTGACGACCGCGTCCTCGGCGTGCGCGTTCGGGTTCGAGGAAGCGCAGTACGGATCGGCGTCCATGCTGATCGGCTTCACGGCGGGAGCCGCGCCCGTGAAGTTAATCGTGCCCGTGATCGAGCCCTCGTTGCCGGTCGGCGTGTACTTCGACGCGGCGGTTTCAGTGCCGGAGTTCGAGTTGTCCTCGTCGTCCGCCTCGTCGTCGCCGCCGCCGCACGCGACCGAGAGCGAGAGCAGCGCGAGCGTGACGAGCAGCGCGAGCAGGCGTCGCCCTTCGAGTAGTGACTTCATGATCTCACCTCTGATGATGTCGAAACTTTACGGACTATTCTACTAGCAATCAGCACTCACAAGCGACCGCGCACGGACGGCGCGACGGCGGAAAAACCGTTGCCGAACTGCGCGGGACTGAAACCGTCGCCGGGCGACCGTGCGACTTTACGCGCGCGCGATCCACGATCAGACGGGCGCGGCGGCGCGTGCGAGAGACTCGCCTGCTGCCTGTACTTCGCGCGCCGCGTCGCGCGTAAGACTTCCGCGTGGTGCGTGCCCGATGTAGTTTGCGTCGTCGTGTTGCCGCTCGCGCCGGTCGGCGTGCGACCGGCGGTCGCGCCGGGCGAGCCCGCGGCGAGTCGCGCCTGCTCCTGCGGCGTCAGTTGCAGGATGTAGCGGACGAGCAGATCGGCGTGATCGCCCTTGTACTCGTCGAGCCCCGGAATCTGCCCGTTGAAGACCCAGCGGTCGCCGTCCTTCTTGAACAGCTCCGAGGGCATCGCCGTGCCCGGAATCACCTTCTGCGGATCGAGCAGCCAGCGGAACGTCCAGCCGGGCTTCAGGCGCGTGCTCGCCTGCAGGAAGTTCGGCGCGGTGGCGTTCGCGTCGTGCGTCGGGTTCCCGGTCAGGTGGCACTTCAGACACGGGGCCTGCTGCGACGTGAAGAGCGCGCGCGCGAGGTTGCGCTCCTCGTCGGTGAGCGGCGCGATCTGCGGCTTGATGTACGGCTCGGTCTGCGACGAGACCGCCATGAAGAAGCGCACCAGCGTGCGCAGCTCGTTCGGCGAGAAGCTGAACGTCGGCATGCGCGCGCGCAGGTAGATGCGCACGCCGTTGCGGTTCGCGCCCGGCTGCGGCTTGAAGTGCGTGCCGCCTCCTTGCGCGCGCTGCTGCGTCTGACCGCTCGACTGACCGCCCGCCTGCGAGTTCGACTGATTGTTTGCTTGCGCGCCCGCCTGCGTCTGCGGCGGGCTTTGCGCCTGCGCGCCGCCCTGCGGCTGTGTGCCGCCTTGCTGCCCGCTCGGCGGCGACTGAGCTTGCGTGTTCGCGCCGGGACTCGTGGCGGACTTGTTCGCCATGTCGCGCAGCGCCGCGCCGCCCGCGTTATTCAGCTCCTGCTCGGTGATGCCGGAGAGCGAAGGATCGGTCAGGAATCTCAACAGCCAGTCCGGGTCAACGCGCGCGCCCTCGGTCGTGAGCGCGGGCGGCAGTTGCTCCTTGCCGTCGGGCGACTGGTAGAACGGCAGCGTCGAGAGCACGGACTTCTGCCCGACCTGCACGTTGTGGCAGCCCATGCAGTTGTACTTCTTGACGACCCACCAGCCGTCCTGAATGTCCCTCTGCTGGTCGGTCGCGTTGTAGAAGTAGGACGCCGGTATGTTCGCGCCCTCCGCGCCGACGCTGCCGAGCAGGAACGTCGTGATCGCGTCGAGCTCGGTGCGATCCTTGTTGTCCGCGCCGAAGTTGATGTAGGGCTTCGGCATCCGCAGGTGATCGCGCCAGTCCTTCTCCTTGCCGCTGTCGTAGATGCCGGGCTCGGCGATCTTGTGCTCGAAGAAACCTTTGCGCGTGTACCACTCCTTGTCGCTGCCCTTGTCGGAGGCGAGGCGGAAAACGTCGAGCGGCTCGGTGCCGCGCTCCGCGTCTTTCGTCAGGAGCGCGAAGTCGAGGCGCTCGATGGGCGTCGCGCCCTCGGCGGTCAGCTCCTTGCCGATGCGCTGCTCGTCCTCGAAGCCCTTGATCTCGTGGCAGCCCGCGCAGCCGTACTGCTTGATGTAGCCCGCGCCCTCGGCGGCGAGCTTCGTGTCCTCCATGTAGGAGGCGTCGGGCAGCGCGGTCTTGTTCGTGAG
>JAIVGV010000435.1 GCA_020201365.1 Acidobacteriota bacterium | reverse complement strand
ATGTCAGGCAGGGAAGAGCGCAGCTCGCTTAGGATGAGGCGAATGGCGTCGGGTGACGCTAGCGGATCGGACTTACGCTGTCGCCGTCTGGTGGCTTTCACGTCTGATAAGGGCTCCGGCTCGGAAAGATGTTACACAAAGGCTCATAGTACATATAGGAAAAGTAAAATTCTAATGAAAGCAGCAGTTGTGTACACAAACCACTCAGTTGTGTATCCAAAATAAAATTCATGTTATATTCCGAAAATGGACTCTGAAGAGCCTCATACAGCACTTGTTCCCACCTCGGTAGACCTCGAAGTCGCGCTGCGAGGTGCGGTCTCTGTCTGGGCGTCGGCGACGACGGGGGAGAGCGAGCGGCGTCATGACCTGCTGAGGGATAAGCAGCGAATCGTCCTCTCCTTCTTCCGTCACGTCGACAAGCTGCCCGGTGAGGTTGAGCCGTCAGACGTGCAAGGCTGGCTAAAAGTTTTAGAAGAGAAGGGAGCGAAGCCGGGTACAACCTACCAGCACGCCTGCCTGCTCTCATCCTTCTACTCTTGGGCGCTGAAAGACTCGGAGGTCGGGCAGCACGTCAGGAGGAACCCGGCGCGGTTGGCTCGCCCCAGAGCGCCGAAGCCGTACCAGACCGAGAGCGTCAAGGCGCTCTCGGATGAGGAGGTAGGCAAGTTAGTCTCGGCGGTAAGGAGGCGAGCACAGTCTGGAGACGTAGTGGGGAAGAGGGACTACGCACTACTGCTGCTCTGCCTTGCTACGGGCTTGCGCAGGCAGGAGGCTATAAGCCTGCGGGGTAAGGACGTACATATCGGCGAGACGCTCGTCTTGGAGTACCGAGCGAAAGGCGGGGACTATCGGAGCAGGGAGGTGAGGGAGCCGCAAGTTAAGGAAGCCCTGCTCGACTACCTCTCTTCGGCGAAGAGGCTGCACTCTCTGAAGACTGACGCGCCGCTGTGGACGAGGCACGACAGGGCGGGCAAGCCCGGCGAGGCGCTCTCCTCCCACTGCTTAGTCAAGAATCTGAAGAAGTACGCGAAAGAAGCCGGAGTCGAGGGCTTCCACCTCCACCGGACGCGCCATACCTTCGCGCGTATAGTCTCTGAGGTAACCGGCGACATCACGGCGACGCAGAACGCGCTCGATCATCAGAACCGTGCCACGACGAGGGTCTACGTGCAGCGGATTGCCGTGAAGCGAGACCTCTACAGTCATGAAATAGCTAAACGGTGGGGTGACTAAGGGGAGGTTTAGAACCACCAACACAGGCAGGCGACTTCAAGTCGACGCCGAGGACAAGTTCCTCGCACCCTGTACGACTTACGCCACGTTTCCTACCGATGAGCATCCGCTGGGCGCGATAACAACCAGACAGAAAAAGCCCGATTGTACGCATCAGACTTTCACCCACCGTTCAGCCCATCGGCTGAGACTCTCGATCACCGGCTCTAGACTCTTACCGGCTTCCGTCAACTCGTAGCTCACCCTGACGGGCGGACCCGGCAGAACCGTGCGGCGGACGAGACCCTCCGATTCAAGCTCGCGCAGCCGCTCGGTGAGTAGACGATCGGAAAGCCCCGGCACCGCCGTCAGCATTTCGTTAAAGCATTGCGGCCCGCCCAGCATGACGCTAATGATCGCGCCGCTCCAGCGCCGCCCGATCAGTTCGACGGCGTAGTGAAAGCGCGAACAGACTTTCGCCTCTCCTTCGCCGACACGTCTCGTCGAGGAAGATGCCGAACGTTTGGCAGGGCTCTTGACTCGGCTCGTCACCTTTTGCATGGGCAGCGCCTCTCGCATCGCTTACTTTTTATTGCCTACTTGACTATTGTAGCCTGAAGGCGTATCGTCCCCGCCAGCTTACTAAAAGTAAGTCGGCTCCGCAATGTCAGCTCGGGGGAAAGTTATGGCACTTGAGACTACAATTCGTGATCGTTCTGCCGTTGACTGGGCGCTGCTCGCCGCCCGCGTCATCGTCGGCATCGTCTTCGTGGCGCACGGCGCGCAGATACTCTTCGGCGCCTTCGGCGGGCCCGGTCTTTCAGCCTTCGTCCGGATGCTTGGACCTATAGGCTATCTGGTCGCGGTCGGCGAGTTCTTCGGCGGTTTGGGACTCGTCTTCGGTTTTCTGTCCCGCTTTTCCGCCGCCTCGCTCATTCTCATCATGCTCGGAGCCGTCGCCACGGTTCACTGCAAAATTGGTTTCTTCATGAACTGGACGGGCAAGCAGGCGGGGGAGGGCTTCGAGTATCACCTGCTGGCGATAGGCATTCTGCTGCCCGTCCTGATCGCCGGACCCGGACGCTTCGCCGTCGGGCGACTCTTACCTTTGCCCCGAGTTGCCAGCAAGCAAAGACCCTTGGCGGTTTTCGAGTAGAGCGCGTGATCACGCCATGAAGTGTTCGGGCAAGGTTCGATGAGGAGTGGAAGATGGAAGCGACGAGAGTATTGCCGGAAGAAAAAGAGGGCGACAAACGAGCGCGCACGGTCGCGGGGCTAGTCAACAGCATCGAGACGCTGGAAGGCGCGGGCTTTCTCGTGCGCCGACCGTTCCCGAAGGCGTCGTTCTCGGAGTTCGACCCGTTCCTCTTGTTGGATGAGATGGGGCCGATGACGCTCGCGCCCGGCGGGGCGAAGGGCGCGCCGGATCACCCGCACAGGGGATTCGAGACGGTGACCTACGTGCTCTCGGGCGAGATGGAGCACAAGGACTCGCAGGGGCATTCCGGCAAGTTGAGCGCGGGCGACGTGCAGTGGATGACAGCCGGGGCGGGCGTCGTCCATTCGGAGATGCCGTCGGCTGAGTTTCAGCGCACGGGCGGCATGCTGCACGGCTTTCAACTGTGGGTGAACCTGCCGCGCCAGAGTAAGATGATGCAGCCGCGCTATCAGGAGATTCCGGCAGCAAGCATTCCGACTTCGCGGACTGAGGACGGGCTTGTGACGGTGCGCGTGATCGCTGGCGAATCTCTCGGCGCACGCGCGGTCGTCGAGACGGTGACGCCGATCATCTACCTGCACTTCACAATCCAACCGGGCGGACGTGCGACGCAGACGGTGCCGCCGGAGTACAACGCCTTCGCCTACGTCGTGGACGGCGCGGGTCTTTTCGGCGCAGACGATGAGCGCGGGGCGGACGGACAGATGGTGATGTTCGCATCGGACGGCGACGAGGTGACGATAGCCAATCCGGCGGATGCTGGCGCTGCGCTCGAAGCGTTATTGATTGCCGGTGTGCCGCTCAATGAGCCTGTGGCGCGCTATGGCCCCTTCGTGATGAACACGGAGGAAGAGATTTACCAAGCCGTCGAAGACTTCAGGAGCGGGCGCATGGGCGCGATCAACTTCTAACAGTTGACGAACGTCGCGCGCCGTGTGAGGCGAAAAGGATGGACGAGACGAATCAAGAATTGATTTCGACGGAGACGCGCATGCGGCTCGGCGAAGTCCGCCACGCGCTGCTCAAGCTACACAAGGCGCTGCTCGATGACGCGCGCGTGGGATTCGAGCGCGCGCGCGGACGCATCGAATCGAGCGGCGAGTTTTTGCAACTCGTTCTCGACGACGAGTGGTTCGCGTACCTGCGACCGCTCTCCGCGCTCGTCGTCCAAATTGACGAGTTGCTTGACGCGGAGGAAGCAACGACGCGAGAAGCCGACGCGCTACTCGCGCAGGCGCGCGCCTTGCTCCGACCCGACGAGGGCGGATCCGAAAGATTCGGAGAGAAGTACCGCGCCGCCTTGCAGCGCTCGCCCGATGTCATCCTCGCGCACGGCGAAGTCGCCAAACTATTCGGCGGCTCGAAGTAAGGTGAATCAGTGATCGTCGGGTGAAGGGACGCTCGCGGGAGTCACCGCTTGTCAACGATTTTAAAAGCGCCATGCGACGAGGCAGTAGTTCGCTCCGGGAAGGCCAACGCCCCTTGCTCCAAACCTGCCGCGCCGTGGGTGCTGGCGGCGACAATCCTGGGGTCGAGTATTACGTTCATTGACAGCACGGTTGTCAACGTCGCATTGCCTGTGCTTCAGCGTGAGCTTCGAACGGATATCGTCGGCGCGCAGTGGATCGTCGAGGCTTACTCGCTGATGCTTTCCGCGCTGATGCTGGTCGGCGGCTCGGTCGGTGATCGCTGGGGAAGGAAGCGCATCTTTTCCGCGGGACTCGCTCTCTTCGCGGTCGCCTCCGCAGGGTGCGGGCTGTCGCAGACGACCGCCCAACTCATCGCCGCGCCTGCGCCCTGCACGGCGCGCGCGGCGATGAGTTGGGCGGTCCTCTGCGACAGCCCGCACCCTGCGGAGGCGACCGCGAAGAGAGCGAGTCCCGCGGAAAAGATGCG
>JAIVGV010000583.1 GCA_020201365.1 Acidobacteriota bacterium | reverse complement strand
CCTTCAAAGAGCCGAAGCAGATTGACGCGAATTTAGTGGGCGCGCAGCAAGCTCGCCGCGTCCTCGACGGACTCGTCGGCTACAAGGTCTCCCCGCTGCTGTGTCGCACGGTCGGCGGTCGCTTGAGCGCGGGTCGTGTGCAGTCTGTCGCGCTGCGGATGGTCGTCGAGCGCGAGCGAGAGATCGAGGCTTTCGTCAAGACGGAATACTGGACGGTGACGGCGAACCTCGCGGCACGGCTTCCGCCCGCGTTCGACGCGCGACTCTACCGCGTCGGCGAGCAGACGGTGAAGACGGGCGCGTTCGATCAGGACGTGAAGAAGACAGAGATTCTGATCGCGAACGAGGAGCAGGCGAAGGGGATCGTCGAAGAGGCGGAGCGCGAGAAGTTCGTCGTCTCGGAAGTGACGACGAAGGAGCGCAGGCGCAACCCCGTGCCGCCGTTCATCACGTCGAAGTTGCAGCAGGAGGCTTCGCGCAAACTCGGCTTCCCCGTCAAGAAGGCGATGATGGTCGCGCAGAAGCTCTACGAGGGCGTAGAGATCGGCGGCGAGGGCGCGACCGGACTCATCACCTATATGAGAACGGACTCGACCCGCGTCTCCGACGCCGCGCTCAACGAAGTGCGCGACTTCATCAACACACAGTACGGTCAAAACTATCTGCCCGAAAAAGCAGTTCATTATCGCTCGAAGAAGGACGCGCAGGACGCGCACGAGGCGATTCGCCCGACCGACGTTGCGCGCACGCCCGATTCCGTCGCACGCTTTTTGAACAAAGACGAACTGAAACTTTACCGTTTGATCTGGCAGCGGTTCGTCGCGTCGCAGATGACGGCGGCGGTCTTCGATCAGACGACGATTGACATCGCGGCGGGTCGCTTCACGTTCCGCGCCACGGGCTCTGTTCTCAAGTTCGACGGCTTCCTCAAAGTTTACGAGGAGGGGCGCGACGAAAAATCGGACGAGGACGATGAAGCCGCGCGTCGCTTGCCTGCGGTCGAGAAGGGTGAAAACTTAACGCTCAATAAGATCACGCCGGAGCAGCACTTCACCGAGCCGCCGCCGCGCTACACGGAGGCGACTTTGGTGAAGGCTCTCGAAGAGAAGGGCATCGGTCGCCCGTCAACTTACGCGGCGATCATGACGACGATTCAGGATCGAGAGTATGTCGAGCGCGTCGAAGGTCGCTTCCACCCGACGGCTCTGGGGACGACCGTCAACGAT
>JAIVGV010000434.1 GCA_020201365.1 Acidobacteriota bacterium | reverse complement strand
GTGCAGGACGACGTCAATCCCCAGCTCAATCGGTCGCTGGTTGACGGGCGTCGCGAAAGTGTTGTCGCACATCGTCACGACGCCGCGCCCGCGCGCGACGCGGGCGACGGCGCGCAGGTCGGTCAGCGTCATCACGGGGTTCGTCGGCGTCTCCGTGTAGATCAGTTTCGTGTTCGGCTGGAGCGCGCGCGCGAAGTTCTCCGCGTCCGTGTTGTCAACGAAGGTGCGCTCCATGCCCCAGCGCGGGAGCAGGTTCTCGAACAGGGACGCCGTGTTGCCGTAGAGGCTGCGCTGCGCGACGACGTGATCGCCTCGCTCCAGCAGGCACATCACGGCGCAGAAGATCGCGCCCATGCCCGAGCCCGTGACGACCGCCGCCTCGCCGCCTTCGAGCGACGCGACCAAGCGCTCGACCTGCGCGTGCGTCGGGTTGCCGTAGCGCGTGTAGAACTCCGTGGGGTGCGCCGAGGTCGCCAGCTCGACGAAGTGTTCGGGCGAGTCGGCGACGAACGTCGCGGTCTGCCAGATCGGCGGCGCGGCGGCGTGCGTCGTGTTCAGCTCGGAGTCGTCGTGCGTGAGGCGCGTCTGCAAGCCGTCGCCGTCGTGTGAACCGCCGCCTCTATGCGAGCCGTCGGCTTTGCGCGAGTCGTCGTGCGCGCGCGCGTCGCGTCTCGATTCCCTCTCGTCGCTCATCTTCGTCACCTTCCTGCCGCGCGGTCTGATACAATTCCGCCGCGCGCGCAAGTTATACGCGCCGCGCGCCGCGCGCGAAAGAGCCAATCCATCATTGGCATTCTAAACCCGGCGGTGAGAATGGACTACGCGAAACTGAAACTCGACGGCGAACGCGCGGAGCCGCTCTACCTGCGACTCGAAGCCGCGCTCGAAGACCGGATCAAGTCGGGCGATTTGCAGCCCGGCGAGCGCCTGCCCTCGGAGCGCGCGATGGCGGCGCGCCTTCGTTTAAGCCGCACGACGGTGGCGAACGCCTATCGCGAGCTTGAGTCGCGGGGCTTGGTGCGCAGCCACGTCGGGCGCGGCACGTTCGTCGCCGCACCGCCCGAAGCGGAGGACGCGCCTTTCGCCTGGCGCGGCAAGGTCGCGTCGTCGGTCGCCTACTTCGGCGACGGCTTCTCGCTGCGCCGCCTGATGCAGAGCGGCTACGATCCGAACCTCATCTCGTTCGCCGTCGGCGCGCCCGCCTTCGAGTCGTTCCCCGTCGAGGATTATTTACGACTGACGGAGCACGCGCTAAGGCGACACGCGCCCGCCGCGCTCGGCATCGCGCCGACCGAAGGGCAGCCGCGACTCCGACGCGCCGTCGCCGAGCGCTTCAAGACGAAGCCCGAACGCATCCTGATCCTCTCCGGCTCGCAGCAGGGCATCGATCTCATCGCGCGCTGCCTGATCGAGCCGGGCGACCGCGTCGTCTTAGATCGCCCCGGCTACGTCGGCGCGATCCAGACTTTCCGCGCGGCGGGCGCGACGCTCGTCGGCTGGGACGCCGCACGCGCAGACCTCGACGAGTTGGAAGACCTGCTCGTGCGCCACCGCCCGAAACTGATCTACACCGATCCGACTTTCCAGAACCCGACGGGTCGCGTGATGACGTTGCGCGAGCGGCAGGATTTGTTGAAGCTCGCCGCGCGCTACCGCACGCCCGTCGTCGAAGATGATCCGTGGAGCGAGACTTATCTGGACGGACAGCCGCCGCCCCCGTCGCTCTACCACCTCGACGCGCGCAACATCGTCATCCACCTCGGCACGTTCTCGAAGACGCTCGCGCCGGGCTTGCGCTTGGGGTGGCTCGCGGCGTCCGAGTACATCGTCGATCAGCTCTCGGCGATCAAGCAGCACGAGAACCTGTTCACCGAGGGCTTGGGTCAGTTCGTCATCGCCGACTTCCTGCTCACCGGGCGCTACGACGCTCACATGGACTCGCTCCGACGCGCGCACGCGCGCAAGCGCGACCTGATGCGCCGCGCGCTCGAAGCGGGCGCGCACCGTCTCGCGTTCCGGCCGCCGCGCGGCGGGCTACATTTCTGGTGTCGTCTGCCGGCGGAGTTGGATTCGCGCGCGCTGCTTGAGCGCGCCGTCGGCGAGGGCGTGGCGTTCGCGCCCGGAGAGATTTTCTACCCGGACGCGGCAGGCAGGAACGAACTGCGGCTCTGTTTCTCCTGCACCACGTCAGCGCAGATCGAGGAGGGCGTGCGACGCCTGCACAATGCAATCGCGGCGGAAGCGGAGAAGAGCCCCGCGCGCGCGTCATCTTCAGTGCCGGTCGTATGATCCGTAAGCGCGAGGGCAGAGATCGGACGGAGAGCCGCTTTGGAAAAGATCGTCGAGTGCGTGCCGAACTTCAGCGAGGGGCGACGCCCGGAGGTCGTCGCGCGGCTCGTCGCGGCGGTGGACTCGGTGGCGGGCGTCGCCGTGCTCGACACGCACTCCGACAGGGATCACAACCGCTCGGTCATCACGTTCGTCGGCGATCCCGCGTCGGTCGTCGAAGCCGCGCTCAGAGCCGCGCGCGTCGCGGTCGAGCTGATCGATCTAAGAGTTCACACGGGCGCGCACCCGCGCGTCGGCGCGTTGGACGTTTTGCCGTTCGTGCCCGTGAAAGACGTGACGCTCGAGGAGTGCGCCGCGCTCGCGCACCGCGCGGGCGGGAGGATTTGGGAGGAGCTGAAGGTCCCCGTCTATTTCTACGAGAGCGCGGCGCGCAGGGCTGAGCGCGTGAACCTCGAAGACGTGCGGCGCAAGGGCTTCGAGCAACTGCGCGAGGAGATCGGCGCGCGGGCGGAGCGCGAGCCGGACGTGGGCGACGCGCGCGTCCACGGGTCGGCGGGTGCGACCGTCGTCGGCGCGCGCTCGTTCCTCGTCGCGTACAACGTGAACTTGAACACGACCGATCAGTCGGTCGCGCGGCGGATCGCGCGCGCCGTGCGCGGGCGCGACGGCGGGCTGAGATATTTAAAGGCGCTCGGCTTCGCGCTGCCCGAACGCGGCTTGACGCAGGTCTCGATGAACCTCGTGCGGTTCGAGCGCACGCAGCTTCACCACGCATACGAAGCGGTGCGGCGCGAGGCGGAGCGCTACGGCGTGGCGGTCGCGGGCAGCGAGATCGTCGGGCTCGTGCCGCAGGCGGCGCTGGATCGCGGCGCGGAGTATTTCCTGCGGCTCGAAAACTTCTCGCCGGAAGTCGTCCTCGAAAACCGCATCGCCGCCGCGCTCGCGAAGAAAAGGGGCGCGGCAGGCTTCGCGTCGGCGCTCACGGGCGAGGCGATCACGGCTTCGACGGTCGGAGCCACGCCGCGACGGCGCGTCGCCGAGTCGGACACGGAAGCGGCAGCGGTCGCTCCCGCGTCAACGCCGTCGGGCGAACTCGTCGGCGACGTGGCGGGAGGGGGCGCGGCGGCGGCGCAGGCGGCGGTGTTGGGTGCGGCGCTGGGCGAGATGGTGGCGCGGCTCGTCGAAAGAAAGAGCGCGCAGGAGGACGCGGCGCGCGAAGCGCGTGAGGCTTTGCAGGAGTTGTCGGAGCTGCGCGCGCGGTTGGCGGAAGCGGTTGACGAGGACGCGGCGGCGTTCGCCGAAGTGCTCGGCGCGCGGCGGATGCCGAAGGGGAGCGACGAGGAGCGGCGCGCGCGTGAGGTGGCGGTGGAGTCGGCTTTGAAGTGGGCGGCGAACGTGCCTCTGGAGGTGGCGCGCGACGCGGTGCGCGTGGCAGAAGTTTTGGAGACGCTGGCGGAGGTCGGCGATCCGGCGTGGCTGTCGGACGCCTGCACGGGCGCGCAGCTCGCGCTCGCGGCGGTCGCGGGCGCGCGCTACAACGTGCTCGTCAACGTCGCGGAAGTTGAGGACGAGGAGTTCGCGTCGGAGCACCGCGCGCGCGCGGACGATCTGCTCGAGCGCGCGCGTGAGATCGCGTCGCGCGTCGAGGGGATGCTGGCGGAGTCAATCGGCTGAGGGCGAGGGTGGGCATGCACGAGGGCAACGGTCGGGAGCGGCGCGAGGACGAGCGGCGTCGCGTCTCTTTCGAGGCGTGGTGGGAGGGCTTGTCGGGCAGGCACGAGTCGCGCGTCGCGGACATCTCGATGGGCGGCTGCTTCATAGACACGACCGGCGTCGCGGAGGTCGGCGAGCTCGTCGTCTTCGCGATCAAGAAGCCTTCGGGCGCGTGGCTTCAGCTCCGCGGCGAGGTCGTCTCCGTCGATCCGAACGTCGGCTTCAGCGTGAGCTACACTTTTCTGACGGACGAGGAGCAGCAGGAGCTAAAGCTGCTGGGGACAATTTAACGCCCGAATTCAGCCGCCCGAAGCCAGCGCGCCAGCGACAACATACCAGAAATCAGGCAACTTGAT
>JAIVGV010000279.1 GCA_020201365.1 Acidobacteriota bacterium | reverse complement strand
GCTCTGGTCGAACCTGTGGATCGCGGGCTCGATCTTCGTCGGGAGCATGGTCTGGATCGTGCTGCTCGCGCTCGTCGCGCTGGCGGTCTCGGCGTGGGTCAAGTGGCGGGTGGTGGCGAGCGGCGCGCTGCTCGGATTCTTCTTCATCCCGTCGGCGTTCGGCGAGATCGTCAACAACCTGTTCCTGACGCGCGTCGGTCACCTCGTCAGCCTCGGCGCGCTGATGAACAACATCTGGCTCGGTCTCTTCGGCATGTTCGTCCGCGAGACCGGGCACGTCCGCGGCACGCGCACCGACGTGCTGCGCGACCACGAGTTCATAGACGTCGTGCTGCGCGAGCCGCCGCTCTGGGCGTCTTGGACGGTGCTCGCGCTCGCGTGCGCCTTCTTCCTCTGGCTGCTCATGCGCAAGGTGCGCGCCTACGAGGTGGTGAAATGACTACGGGTGCGACGAACACGAACGCGGCGAACGCAGCGAGCGCCGCCGCCGCACGCGAAGCCGCGTCACGCTCCGCCGCGACGACCCCGCTGTCGCGCCCCGCCCCCGCGGACGATCTCATCGTCTTCGACGACGTGTCGAAATTCTACGGCGAGATACTCGGCGTCAACCGCGTCAACCTCTCGATCCAGCACGGCATCACGAGCCTCGTCGGTCCGAACGGATCGGGCAAGACGACGCTGATGAACCTGATGACGGGCTTGCTGCGCCCCACGCGCGGGCGCATCACCGTCCTCGGCGCGACGGCGCGCGAGCCCGAAAGACTCTTCCGCACGTTAGGCTACTGCTCGCAGTTCGACTCGTTCCCGCGCGGCGCGACCGGCAGAGAGTTCATCTCTACGTACCTCTCCGTCCACGGCTACCCGCGGAACGAGGTTGACGAGCTCACCGACACGGCGCTCGAGCGCGTCGGGCTCACAGAGGCGGCGCGGCGCAAGGTCGCCGCCTACAGCAAGGGCATGCGCCAGCGCATCCGCCTCGCGCAGTCCGTCGCCCACAACCCGCGCGTGCTCATCCTCGACGAGCCCTTGAACGGTCTCGACCCGATGGCGCGCGCCGAGATCATCCGCCTCTTCCGGCAGCTCGCCGACGAAGGGCTGTACCTGATCATCTCTTCGCACATCCTCCACGAGGTGGACATGCTCTCCGACAGCGTGATCCTCCTCAACAACGGCTACGTCGTCGCCGAGGGCGACGTGCACGGCGTCCGCGCGGAGATCGAGGAGCACCCGATGCAGGTCGTCATCCGCTGCGACCGCCCGCAGTTTTTAGCCGCGCGACTCTTCGAGCACGAGTCCACGGTCGAGGCGCGCGTCCACGAGGATCGCGCGGGGCTGTTCGTGAAGACGCGCCGACCGGACGAGTTTTACCTGCTCCTGAACCGGCTCGTCACCGAGAACGGCTTGCGCGTCGAGACGGTCGCGCCCGCGGACGACGACCTGAGCGCGGTCTATCAATACTTGATCAGTTCCGACGGAGGTCGTGTAAGATGAGCGCGACTTTGGAGGCGGGGGAGAGAGGCGTGGCGACAAAAGAGATCGTCGGCACCGGCGCGACCGCGTCGTCCTGGGCGCTCTGGCAGCGGCAGGCGTTCGCCGTCATGCGCATCGAGCTCAGGAAGAATTTCCTGAGCCGCCGCGCCCTCCTGCTCTACCTGCTCGCGGGTTTGACGCCCGCGCTGCTCGCCCTGCTCGACCTCTTCCCGCCCCCCGCCAACGAGTTCAACGACTTCACGCTGCTCGCCAGCATGTACTCGGCGATCTTCAACGGGCTCATCCTGCGCACGCTCGTCTTCTTCGGCTGCGCGTGGGTCTTCATGAACCTCTTCCGCGGCGAGGTCGTGGATCGAAGCCTTCACTATTATTTCCTAACCCCGGCGCGCCGCGAAGTCTTGGTCGTCGGCAAATACTTGTCGGGACTCGTGACGACGGTCGTCCTGTTCGGCTCTTCGACGGTCGCCTCGATGCTGCTGCTCTACTTCGTCCGCTTCTACTCGCAGAGCGTCCGCTACTTCTTCGAGGGACCGGGCTTGCGGCAGTTGCTCGTCTATCTCGGCATCACCGTGCTCGCCTGCTTCGGCTACGGCGCGGTCTTCCTCATCATCGGGCTCTTCTTCCGCAACCCGGTCATCCCGGCGCTGCTGATGTACGGCTGGGAGTGGCTCAACTTTCTGCTGCCGCCGCTCCTCAAAAAGATCAGCGTCATACACTACCTCTACTCGCTCGTGCCCGTGCCGATGGATCAAGGGCCGTTTGCCGTGCTCGCCGAGCCGACGCCCGCTTGGGTATCCGTCCCAAGCCTCTTCGTCTTCACGCTCCTCGTGCTCGCGCTCGCCAGCCTCTACATCCGCCGCATGGAGATCAGCTACGCGGGCGAATAGAGGCGCGACCGGCAGAACGATTGAAACGAACGCGGCGCGGCGAGTGGATCGTCCGCGCCGCGTTTCGATTTCAGTATGAGTTAACTTGACGACTCCGCGCCGTCCTGTACAATCTCATCACACCGAACGCCCCACGCCGCACGGCTGACGGTCAGTGTCCGGAAGTGTACGAGTCACCTTTCCCGCAGCCGTTTCGAGGGTTTCAGCTAGTCGCCGCCGCCCAAAGTTTTTCGGCAGGAGTTCCCCCGTGCAGAAAGCAAAACCCCGCATCCTCTACGTGGACAACCACGAAGACACCCGCGTCGTCATCATCACCTGGCTGAGCGTCCTCGGCTACGAAGTCCGCGCCACCGACTGCGCGGGCGAGGCGTTGAGGATGGCGCGCGAGGAGCGCTTCGACCTCTACCTGCTCGACAGCCGCTTCGCCGACTCGACGGGCAAGGAGCTGTGCGAACGCCTGCGCGAGTTCGACCCGCAGACTCCGATCATCTTCTACTCCGGCGAGACTCCCGCGCGCCTCGAAGACGCGATGGAGTGCGACGCGCAGGGCTACGTCATCAAGCCGCAGTTCGACGCCCTCCCCAAAGTCATCGAGCAGGCTTTGAGCGCGGCGTGACCATTGCGCACGCCGCACGTCAAACCCACACACCTCGCGCCCGCCGCGCGCGCCGCGTACTCACGCGGAGACTTCGATCTTCCACTGCCGTTCCGACAGCCGTTCCGTCGTGATCTCAACGTCGAGAAACTTCTTGATGATCTCGACGTTCGTCGTCGTGTGCAGGGAAGGCTCGCCCGTCACGTATGAGCCGCCGCCCGCGAGCGCCATCGGGATGAGCAACTGATCCGCGAGGTGCTCGCCCACAGGTGCGCCCGACGCGAGGTAGTTCTCGACCTCCGCGACGGCGCGCTCCGCCACGTCTTCGGCACGCACGCCGCGCTCGCCCACGCCCGTGAACAGTTCGGTTAGCCCGCCGCTCTCCATCTCAAGCGTCAGCACGAATCCGGGGCTCACCGCGTTCGCCGTCGTCTCGACGCGCAGCTCTTCGCCGTCCCAACCGAGTCGCTCGCGCACGACCGACAGCGCGCGCTCGCCGACCGACGGCGGCAACTTCACGCACAGCGCCCGCGCGAGCTTGCGACTGATCTCGCCGCGCCGCGTGATGTCGAGACGTTTGCGTTCTCCCGTCGGCTCGATCAATACCGTGAGCTTGCCGCCGCCGGGCGGGTAGAAGCCGTAGCGTATGAGATCGATCTCGACCTTGGGTCCCGTGCGGCGGACGAGCGGCAGGAAAGTCTTCGCGAGGAAGTCGAACGGCGGCGCGTGAACGTTGTGCGTCCCGCCTTCGAGCGTGACGAGGCTGGCCCCGCGCGCGATCACGAGCGGCGGCAAGATCGTTTGCAGGACGAGCGTCGTCGAGCCGGCCGTGCCGATTGAAAAGTCGTAATCGCCTGCGACGACATCTTTCGGCTCGAAAGAGAAATACTGCGAGCCGACGCCCGCGCCTTCGACCTTCGCGCGACCGACTGCGGCAGCCGCGTTAACCGCCGTCAGGTGCTGCCGCTTCAGCCCCGGCGGGTCGCGCCGCGCCCGCACGCGCTCGACGCGGAACGCCTTGCCGGTGACGAGCGACAGCGCCAGCGACGTGCGTATGATCTGCCCGCCGCCCTCGCCGAACGATCCGTCAATCAAGATCATCTCAGCGCCGCATTGTGAAGAAGCGCCGGAGACTTTGCAATCAAGCCGCGCCGTCGGGCGCGGGCGGCGTTGCGCTCGGGCATCGTCATCCGTTCTGGTATAACCTTTAGTCTGGATGGGGGAAGCGGCATGTCGGAGCAGACGGCGAAAATCGTCATAGGTCTGGCGGTAATAATTTCCGTCTCCAGCTTCTTCACGTGGGCGAAGCCAGCGACCAACGACGGCAGATCGTCACGCAAACTGTGCGTCGTGAACGCCGCGGGGTGGCTTCTGCTTCTGCCTGTGTTAGGCGAGAAGGGTCACCCGCCGCCGTTCATATTCTGGGTGTTGCTGTTCGTGCCGCTTAACTTCGTGCTGCTGCCAATGACGGCGACTGCTCTTTGGGTCTGCCGCCGTGACGGGCGGGAGAGGAAAGCTTACCTCGCCGCCGCGTTCGGCTACGTCGTCGCTAATGTGTCGGTGTTGTTCGTCGTGCCGCTGATCTGGTTATATCTGCACTAGGATGTCTGCAAAACCTATCGTCTTACGCTTCGACGCGGGCACGCTCGTGCTCGAAGGCGCGGCGCGCGAGGCGAACGATCTGCCCGCGCAGTTCCGCTGGGACGAGCGCGTGCTGCGCTGGCGCGCGCCCGCGATTGCGTACCGGCACGTCGTCAAAGAATTCTTGCGGCGCGGCGTCGAGTTCGAGGATCGCGCGCGGGCGTATGACCGTTTCGACTTCCAGCCGACATTGAACGTCGAGCCGCGACCGTATCAGGCGGAAGCAATCAGCGCGTGGGAGAAGAACGAGCGCTGCGGCGTCGTCGTGCTCCCGACCGGCGCGGGGAAAAGTCTCGTCGCGCAGATGGCGATTGCGCGTGCGAAGCGCTCGACGCTGGTTGTCGTGCCGACGATTGACCTGATGAACCAGTGGTACGACCTGCTGCTCACGTCGTTCCGCGCGGAAGTGGGCTTGATCGGCGGCGGCTTCTTCGAGTTGGGGGCGCTCACCGTGACGACCTACGCCTCCGCGTTCCGCTTCATGGAGCGTTTGGGAGATCGCTTCGGGCTGGTCATCTACGACGAGTGCCATCATCTTCCGAGCGGGAGCTTCCGCTACGCCGCCGAGTTCGCGCTCGCGCCGTTCCGGCTCGGACTGACCGCGACGCCGGAGCGCACGGACGGCGGGGATCAACTGCTCGAAGAGCTGATCGGCGAGTTCGTCTTCCGCCGCGACGCGCGCGAGATGGCGGGCGAGTACCTGTCTGATTATTCGGTCGCGCGCCTGCGCGTCGAGCTGTCGCCCGCCGAGCGCGCGGCGTATGAGCGCGAGCGCGCGATCTTCCAGCGCTTCCTCCAAGAGAAGGGCATCCGCCTCGGCGGCTTGCAGGGCTGGCAACTGTTCATCGCCGCGAGCGCGCGCTCCACGGAAGGCAGGCGCGCGCTGATGGCTTACCGCGAGTCGCGCCGGATCGCGCTGGGGACGGAGGCGAAGCTGCGCGTGCTCGGCGAACTCCTGCGGCGGCACAGGCGCGAGCGCGTGCTCGTCTTCACCGCCGAGAACGAGATGGTCTATCGCATCTCGGAGCAGTTCTTGATCCCGGCGATCACGCACGAGACGAACGTGAAAGAGCGGCGCGCGTGGCTCGAAGCCTTCAACAAGGGCGACGTGCTCGCGCTCGCCACGTCGAAAGTTCTGAACGAGGGCGTGAACATCCCCGAGGCGTCGGTCGCCGTCGTCCTCTCCGGCTCGGGCTCGACGCGCGAGCACGTGCAGCGGCTCGGTCGGATACTTCGCAAGGTCGAGGGCAAGGAGGCTGTGCTCTACGAGGTCATCACGGCGGGCACGACCGAGGAGCAGATCAGCCGACGCCGCGGCGAGAGCGCGCCGTTCCAAGACTCGCGCGGTCGCGCCGCCGATCACGATCTGCTGAACACGGCTTCGGGCAATGCTGACCGCTGACCTCGCACTGAGCTGGCAGCGCGGTGACCGGATCAAGCCGCGCTACGTGAACGCCGCAGACCCGCGCTGGCTGCGCGAGGCGGCGACGCTCGTCGCGCTCTTCAAGGAGCACGCCGGTCGCACGCGCGGCGAGCTTGAGCGCGCCGTCGAGGAGTACGCGGGCGTCGGGACAAACTACCGGGTGCTGCGCGGCTTGACGAAGCTGCTGACGGATCGCTGCGAGTTCGCGACCGCCGCGGCGTTCGATCCACTTGAGGCGAGGCGAGTCCTATTCCTCAAGGCGACCGAGCCGCATCCAATTTCGGAGGACGTGCGCGAGCGTCTCGCCGCCGAAGTGGCGGCGCAGTTGAGTTGTTCGTCGGAGGACTTGCTCGCGGGGCTGTACGCGGACTTGACCGCGCGGCAGCGGCTCGTCGGGTTCGAGGAGATCAATGAACGCGAACTGCTCGAACGCTACAACGTCGCGCAGGCGCAGGCGCTGCTCTACCGCTCGACGGGGATGCGCCTCAAGGTGAAGCCGCAGGCGGCGGAAGCGTTTCGCGATCTGTTCGGCGCGATCAAGGCGCACGGGCTGATCCACACGGTGAAGGGCACGCCGCAGACGGGCTACGAGATCAACCTGGACGGTCCCGCGTCGCTCTTCCACCGCTCGCAGAAGTACGGCGTGCAGATGGCTGTGTTTTTGCCCGACCTGCTCGCGTGCGACGGCTGGGAGATGTCCGCGGAGATTCAGACCAAGCGCGGCGCGGCGTACTTCGATCTGCGCGGCGACAACCACGGCTTGCGTGTGCAGGACGAGCGCTGGCGCGGCGCTTCGGAAGCTGACGTGCGCGCGAGGCTGGAAGAGGGTTGGGCGAAGTTCGAGAGCGAGTGGACGCTCGAGCCGAGCCGCGACGTTGTCGATCTCGGCGAGACGGCGTTCGTGCCTGACTTCCTGCTGCGGCGGGAGGACGGGCAGACGGTCTATCTCGAAATCCTCGGCTTCTGGACGCCGAAGCGACTCGCGGAGCGGCTGGGCGAGTTCGAGCGCGCCGGTGTGAGAAACTTCCTGCTCGCCGCGTGGGAGGAGCTGCGCGGGAGCCGCGAGCCGTTCACGCGGGACGCGCCGAACGTCGTCGTCTTCAAGCGCACGCTCGACCCTGCGGCGGTCGAGTGGGCGGCGGAGAAGCTCGCCAGAGTTGGCTCGGTTGCGGCGGAGTAGTGAGCCGTCTGCCGACCGCCGCGCGACGTTGACGCTAAACCCGCGCGCCGTCGGCGGCGACCGGCGACTGTCCGCGCCCCCTGTAAGTCAGGACGATCATCAAGACCATGAGCGCGGCGATGACGAGCGACGAAGTGATGCGGCTCAAATTCAACCCGCCCGCGTCGAACGGCTTCGTGAGCGTGTCGCCGAGCGTCGCGCCCAAGGGGCGGGTGAGCACGTAAGCCGCCCAGAAGAGGACGCTCTCGGAAATCTTCGTGAAGTAGTGCGCCGCCGCGACGAGCGCGATGAGCGCCGCGAAGACGAGCGCGCCGCGCTGGAAGCCGAGCCCCAGATCGTCTGCCGTGAAGTCGCCGAGCGCCGTGCCGAGCGTGTTCGAGACGAGGATCGTCAGCCAGTAGAAGACCTCGTCTCGCCTGTCCGTGATGTCCTGGTACTCGATCCTGCCCCTGACGAGACGCCACGCGAAGAGGACGGCGAGCACGCCGACGAACAGGATGGCGGACGACTTGACGTAGCCGAGTCCGAGCGTGCGGTCGAAGTAGTCCGACATCGTCGTGCCGACGGTGGTGGTGGCGACGACGACCGTCCAATAGGCGAACGGGTGATAACGCTTCGCCGCGACTTGCCCGGCGAGCGCGACGGCGAAGAAGGCGAGGAAGATCACGCTGCCGACGGCGTAGCCGAGGTTGAGCGACATGGTCACGGCGTCGCCGCCCGTCTCGCCCAAAGTCGTCGCGAAGATTTTGATGATCCAGAACATGAGCGTGACCTGCGGAACTTTGCTCAACGGATCAGCCCCGTGTCTGCCCTCTGCACGTCGTCTCACTGTCATTGCGCCTTCCTCCGAGAGTCCGTTTTTACGCGAAGCGATCAACTTTATCTCCCGCCGCCTTATTAGTCGGCGAATCTGTTTACAACTTCAAGTCGCAGGTCTATAAAAAGAGTCGCAATTGACGACTGAAAACTTCCGCGCCGGCGGCGCTGCGTGTCCTTCGCCCGACCGCAAGATGAAAACTTATAACCTGTGCCTGCTCGGCTTCGGCAACGTCGGTCGCGCGCTGGCGCGTCTGCTCGCGGCGAAGGCTGAAGAGATGCGCGCGGAGTTCGGCGTCGCGTGGCGAATCACCGGCGTGGCGAGTCGCAGGCTCGGCTGGGGCGTGGCGCGCGAAGGCTTCGACGTGGGGCGTCTGCTCGCGGGCGAGGTCGCGTCGGAAGCGAGTCCCGCGCCGCGCGAAGTGCGCGAGTGGATCGAGGCGGCGCGCGGCGAGGTTGTGTTCGAGACGACTTCGCTTGAGCCGCGCACGGGCCAGCCCGCGATTGATTACGCGCGCGCGGCTTTAGAATCAAACGCGCACGTCGTGACGGCGAACAAGGGGACGGTCGCGCACGCCTACGCGGAGCTGTCGGGGCTCGCGCGCGAGCGCGGGCGGCGCTTCATGTTCGAGGCGACGGTGGCGGACTGCCTGCCCGTCTTCTCGCTCTTCCGCGAGTGCCTGCCCGCCGCGCGGCTCTCGGGCTTCCGCGCGCTCTTGAACTCGACGACGACCGTCATCCTCGAAGAGATCGAGCGCGGGAGGACTTTCGACGAGGGCGTCGAGCGCGCGCAGTTGATGGGCATCGCGGAGACCGATCCGACTTACGACGTTGACGGCTGGGACGCGACCGTCAAGGTCTGCGCGCTCGCCAACGTCTTGATGGGGGAGACGCTCGGCGCCGAAGAGATCGAGCGCGTTGGGATTCGCGCGCTCGACGCGATGCACGTGCGCGCGGCGCGCGAGGAAGGCAAGCCGTTTCGCCTACTCAGTCGGGCGTGGCGCGACGCGGGCGGAAGACTTCGCGCGAGCGTGCGACCGGAGCAACTCGAACCCGGCGATCAGTTTGCGACGCTCGGCGGATCGTCGCTCGCCGTCACGTTCGAGCTCGACGTGCTGCCGGGCTTAACAGTCGTCGCCAGCGCGCCGAACCTGAAGAGCACGGCGTACGGGCTGCTCGCCGATTTCTTGAACGTCGCGCGGGATGAAGGCAAGGAGGGGAGATGATCTACGTCCGCAAATCTTCCGAGCGCGGTCACCTCGATCACGGCTGGCTCGACACCTACCACACGTTCTCTTTCGATCAGTATTACGATCCGCAGTTCATGGGCTACCGCTCCTTGCGCGTCATTAACGAGGACAGGGTCGCGGCGGCGCGTGGGTTTCCCACCCACCCGCACCGCGACATGGAGATCATCACCTACATCCTCGCGGGCGCGCTCGCGCACCGCGACAGCATGGGCAACGGCTCCGTGATCCGACCCGGCGACGTGCAGCGCATGAGCGCCGGGACGGGCGTCCGCCATAGCGAGGCGAACGCCTCCGAGAGTGAGCCGGTTCACCTGCTGCAAATCTGGATCGTGCCCGAAGCGCGCGGCATCGAGCCGGGCTACGAGCAGAAGCGTTTCGACGACGAGGAGAAGCGCGGTCGCCTGCGACTCGTCGCCTCGCGCGACGCGCGCGGAGGCTCTGTGAAGATTCATCAGGACGCGGACGTTTACGCCGGGCTGCTCGAACCGTCGCAAGCGCTGACGCACGAACTCGCGGCAGGGCGCGGCGCGTGGCTGCAAGTCGCGCGCGGCGCGGTCGAGCTGAACGGGCAGAGGTTGGAGCAGGGCGACGGCGCGGCGGTCGAAGATGAGGGACGCTTGGAGATCGTAGGGACGGAAGCGGCGGAAGTTTTGTTGTTCGATCTCAAATGAACTGAGTAAAGTCTCGCCGGGTGCGCGGGCATCCCGCCGTCGTGAGCGCGAAGCGCCGCCACTCGAGATCAACTTGGGTGGCGGCGCTTCCTGTTGTTCGCGCTGTCGCGCTCAATGCGGGCAGGATGCCCGCGCTCCCGGGCGTCGGCGCGATTCCAGAGGGACGGGAGCGAGCTTAGTCGTCGCCGACGGCGCGCAGCTTGAAGCGCTGGACGCGGAGCAGGTGGCGCAGCTTCATGCGCGCCTTGTGCAGTTGCGACTTGGAGGTTCCGACCGAGCAGCCCAAGAGTTTGGCGATCTCCTCGTGCTCGTGCCCCTCTACGTCGTGGAGGATGAAGACGGTGCGGTAGCCGTGCGGCAGCTTGGCGACGGCGTTGTCGAGCGCGATCTTGTCAACGACGGGCATGCGCCGCGCGTCCTCCGTCCCCTTGACGATCTGGACGGGCGTCTCGCCGTCGTCCGTCGTCTGCTCCAACCGGACGCCCTTCTTGCGGAAGTGCATCAGGACTTGGTTGACGGTCATGCGGTGCAGCCAGGTCGTAAACGCCGACTCGCCGCGGAAACTGCCGATCTTGCGGAAGAGCTGTATGAAGACTTCCTGCGCGAGGTCTTCCGCTTCGGGGACGTTGCCGGTCATGCGCAGGCAGAGCGAATAGACGCGGCGGTTGTGGCGCGTGTAGAGCTGTTCGAAGCAGGTCATGTCGCCCTCCGCGGCGAGGCGCGCGAGCGCGTGGTCGCTCATGGAGTCTGGGGTTTGCGCCGCCGCGTTTTTCTTGCGGCGGGCGCTTTGGGGAATGGGCAATGTCGTCGCTTCTGTCGCCATGCCCGGACTTTTGAGCAATCGCGATGCCACTAAACTCCGAGCCGCGTCGCCGAAATTCCGCAGTAAAACCCACGAAAAATCGGACGCCCACGCCGCCCGCGAGCGACCCTACGATATCGGGCAGCGGCGGACGAAACCGTGTAGCAATTGGGCTGCGGCGGCGCGGTCAACCGCTCACGCCGGACGAGACACGAGTGGGGCTGGTGTTGTTATCGAAGTTTTAAGAGGCGGAGGGCTGAGGATTGAAGAGGCGCGCCCCTCCGGCTCGGCGCGCGGCTAGCGCGAGCGTTCGTAGAAGGTCACTGTCAGACCGTCGCCGAGTAAGCGCGACTCGCGCGGCGCGAAGCCCCGCAGGAAGTCCGTCGGCATGAAGGTGTCCGCGCCCTCGACCGCGAGCGGGACTTCCGTGACGATCCAACACTCGATCTCCGGCGCGAAGGCTTCAAAGATTTGCCTGCCGCCGATGACGAAGACGTCGCGCGAGAGGTACGGCGCGAGCGAGAGGGCTGACTGCTTGTCTCCGAGCGCGACGACGCCGGGCTGCTCTGCGATCTGCGCGCCGCGCGTGAGCACGACGTTCAGACGGTTCGGCAGAGGCTTCGGCAGAGACTCCCACGTGCGACGACCCATCACGCAGACGTTCTCGGTCGTCGTCTCCTTGAAGAACTTGAGGTCGGCGGAGTAGTGCCACGGCAGCCGACCGCCCTTGCCGATGGCTCCGTTCCTGTCAACCGCGACGATGCCGATGATTGCCATGAGCAAGGTACGAAGTAGGAACGATGAACGATGAAGTAAAACTCGTCTTCACTTCATCGTTCTTCGTCCCGACTTCATCGTTTTCTTCTCACACCGCGACGGGCGCGGCGATCTTCGCGTGCGACTGGTAGCCGACGAGGTTCAAGTCCTCGTAGCGCATCGCGAGCAGTCCCTCGAGCCCGCGAAACTTTCCTTCGGGGTCTTTGATTTCGAGTCGCGGCAGCGGCAGCGGCTCGCGTCGCAAGACTTCTTCGACCTGTTCGAGGTGGTTCAGGTAGATGTGGTAGTCGCCGAGCGTGTAGATGAACTCGCCGACCTGAAGACCGCAGACGTGCGCGAGCATGTGCGTCAAGAGCGCGTAGGAGCTGATGTTGAATGGCACGCCTAAGAAGGCGTCGGCAGAGCGCTGGTAGAGCTGACAGTGTAGAGTCTTCTCGTTCTCGACCTTGAACTGGAAGAGCGTGTGGCACGGCGGCAGATCAACCTCGTCGCAGACGCGCGGGTCCCAGCCCGTCACGACGAGGCGGCGCGAGTTCGGGTTGCGCTCGATCTCGCGCACCAGCCGCGCGATCTGATCCACGCCGTCGCGCGCGGGGTAGCTGCCGCCGAACGAGCGCCAGAGGTGGCCATAGACGGGACCGAGATCGCCAGCCTCCCGACCGAAGCGGCGCGTGTGCTCTTCGTCCGCCCACTCCGCCCAGATGTCAACGCCCCGCGCGCGCAGCTCGCGCTCGTCCGTGCTCCCCGAAAGAATCCAGAACAGCTCCTCGGCGACCCAGCGGAAGGGCACGCGCTTCGTGGTGACGATGGGGAAGCCGTCGCCCAGACGAAAGCGCGTCTGGAAGCCGAAGTGCGAGAGCGTGCCGACGCCCGTGCGATCCTCGTGGCGCACGCCGTTCGTTAAGATCGAGCGGAGCAGATCGTGATATTGTTTCATCTCGAACTGAAGTCGCCGCGCGTGCGTAGCAAGGGTTGATTATAAAACTTGCGCGCGGCGCGCGTGCATCTTAACTCAAAGGGGCTGGCGGAAAGAAGGATGGCGGTTCTCAAGATCACCGAATACCCGGCGAAGGTGCTCGGCGAGGTGGGCGAGCCCGTCGTGAAGTTCGACGAAGAACTGCGGCGGCTGTGCGACGACATGTTCGAGACGATGTACGACGACGGCGGTGTGGGCTTAGCCGCGCCGCAGGTCGGGCTCTCTCTGCGCCTCTTCGTGATGGACTGCGAAGGGCTGAAGCTCGTCGCCGCCAACCCCGAAGTCTTCAACCTCGAAGGCGAGCAGCCGGGCGAGGAGGGCTGTCTATCGGTCGGCAAGATTCACTCGCCCTTGAAGCGCGCGGCGCGAGCGACCCTGCGCGCGCAGGACTCGGAAGGCAACTGGTACGAGCGCGAGGCGACCGGCTTAGCCGCGCGCTGCTTCCAGCACGAGACGGATCACTGCGACGGCATCCTCTTCATCAACCGCCTCTCGCCGCTCAAGCGCAACATGGTCGTGAAGCGTTTTCAGAAGTTGAAAAAGTGGGAGTGACCTCAAGGCGCGGGTTGCTGCTGCGAGAGACAGTGAATCGTGCCCATGCCCCAGACCAGATCGTCGGCGCGGACGGGCACGACGCGGCGCGCGGGGAAGAGGCTTTGGAGTGTGGCGACGGCGCGCTCGTCGTTCGCGTGACCGAAGACGGGGGCGAGGACGACCGAGTTGGCGATGTAGAAGTTGGCGTATGAGGCGGGGAGACGTCCGTCGCGACCGGCGATGACGCCGGGCATGGGGAGCGTGACGACGCTGAAGGGATGACCTTGCGCGTCGGTCGCGAGGCGGAGGCGCGAGAGGTTGTCTCGGAGCAGCGGGTAGTTCGGATCGGTCGGGTCTTCCTCGACGGCGCAGACGACTGTTGATTCATCTACGAAGCGCGCGATGTCGTCTATGTGCCCGTCGGTGTCGTCGCCGACGATACCCTCGCCGAGCCAGATGATTTTCGCGGCGTTGAGGTAGTCGCGCAGGTAAGCCTCGATCTCCGCGCGCGTGAGGTGCGGGTTGCGGTTGGGGTTCAACAAACACTGCTCGGTCGTGAGCACGCAGCCCGCGCCGTTCACGTCAATCGCGCCGCCTTCGAGGACGATGCCGGGCTCGAAGCGCGGGACGCGCAGGATGCTTTCTAACTGTTTCGGGATCGCGTCGTCGCGCTTGAGCGCTTCGTACTTGTCGCCCCACGCGTTGAAAATCCAGTCGTTGTAGGCGAGACCGCCGCGGTCGTTGACGAGGAAGTTGGGACCGTAGTCGCGTATCCAGGAGTCAGCGGTTTCGAGACGGATGAAGTTGACGTTCGACGCGCCCGCGAAGTCGCAGCGCGCGCGCACGGCGCGTTCCGCCGTCTCGTCGTCAACTAGGAGGTTAACCGTCTCGTGAGGCGCGAGCGCGGCGATGATCCGCAGGAACGCGGCTTCGGCGGCGGGGACGCGCTCGACGAACGTCTCAGGGTCTGTGGGCCAGGCGAGCCACGTCGCGGCGTGCGCGTGCCACTCGGCGGGCATCCGGTAGCCGAGTTCGCGCGGGGTCTGCCGTCGCCCGTCCGTCGTCTGCGTCGTCATTTCGTCGCGGGCGATTCGAGGAAGCGGTAGCAGAGCCCCTGGTAGGATTCGATGCGGCGGTCGCGCAGGAAGGGCCAGTTCTGCCGCGTGCGCTCGATTGCGTCGAGCGGGCACTCGACGACCAAGACCTCCTCCTTGTCGGCGGTCGCCTCCGCGATGATCCGCCCGAACGGATCGACGACGAACGACTGCCCCCAGAATTGCAAACTCCCTTCCTTGCCGACGCGGTTCACGACGACGACATAGACGCCGTTCGCAATCGCGTGCGCGCGCTGAATGGTCTGCCAAGCCTCGTGCTGCGCGCGGTTCATCTCTTCGTCCTCGCCGGGCAGCCAGCCGATGGCTGTCGGGTAGAAGAGGAACTGCGCGCCCGAAAGAGCCGTCAGACGCGCGGCTTCCGGAAACCACTGATCCCAGCAGACGAGCGTGCCCACGCGCCCGTATGCGGTGTCGTGCGAGGCGAAGCCGAGGTCGCCGGGCGTGAAGTAGAACTTCTCGTAGTAGAGCGGATCGTCCGGGATGTGCATCTTGCGGTACTTGCCCGCGATCTCGCCGTCCGCGTCGAGCAGCACAGCCGTGTTGTGGTACAAGCCCGCCGCGCGCTTCTCGAACAGAGACGCGACGATGACGACGTTCAACTCTTTCGCGAGCGCGCCGAGCCTTTCGGTTGACTCGCCCGGTATCGGCTCGGCGAGCTTGAACAGCTCCACGTCTTCGGTCTGGCAGAAGTACTGCGAGCGGAAAAGCTCTTGCAGGCAGACGACCTGCGCGCCGCGCTCCGCCGCCTCGCGTATGCGCGCGACAGCCTTTTGCATGTTCGGCTCCGGCTCCGGCTCGCACGTCATCTGCACGAGCCCGACGCGCACGCTCTCAAGCTCCAACTTGTTCGCCATGCGCGCGAGTATAGCAAACGCGCGGGCGCGGGTTCACGCCGACCGGGGCGTCTGAAACCGCGGGCGCGGTTTTTACGTTTGTGTTTCCACAACCGCCTGCACTAATCTGTCGCCTTCCGGCAGGCGACGACGAAAGGGAGACAATTCTGATGAAACTTCAATACGCGCTCTCGCCCGTCGCCTTGTGCGCGCTCGCGTTCGTCGCCCGCGCCCAGCAACCCGCCGCGTCGCCGCAGCCCGCGGCGCCGCCGCCGCAACCTCCGCCGGCGGCTTGCGCGTCGGCGGAGTTCCGCGCCTTCGACTTCTGGATCGGCACGTGGAAGGTGACGGACGCGAAGGGCAACGAGATCGGCGCGAGCGAGATCACGCGCGTCTCGAACGGCTGCGCGGTGCGCGAGCAGTGGTCAACGCCGAGGGGCGGCAACGGCACCAGCCTCAACTTCTACGAGAAGCAGACGGGCAAGTGGAATCAGCTCTGGGTCGGAGGCGGCGGTCAGATTCTGCGCCTCGCGGGCGGGCTTGAAGGCAAGGCGATGGTCTTGTCGGGCGAGAGCGCGGGCGCTTCCGGCGCGCTGCTCAACCGCATCACCTGGACGCCGCTCGCCGACGGCCGCGTCGAACAGAAGTGGGACACGTCTGCCGACGGCGGCAAGACTTGGCAGACGAGTTTCGTCGGCTACTACGCGCGGCGCTGACGAGAGGCGCGCCGCGCGCGCGACCGTGGCACGCGCCGCGAGTCGCGCCCCCGTTAACTCTCCTTCGAAAGTGAGATCGAAAGATGGCAAGCGCAGAGACGAGCGTCAGGGTCAAGCCAGACATACGCGCCATCACGC
>JAIVGV010000433.1 GCA_020201365.1 Acidobacteriota bacterium | reverse complement strand
TCGCGGAAATAGACGGACGAGCCGGGCACCTCCGTGATGCGCCCGGCGACGAGCCCGCCCGTGCAGCTCTCGGCGACGGCGAGCGTGAAGCCGTTGACCGCAAGCCTCAATCCAACGACCTCCTCCATCTTCTCGCCGCGGAAGGCGAAGATCGCATCGCCGAGTCGTTCCTCGATCTGCCCGGCGAGTCCGTCGAGCAGGAGCTCTGCTTCCTGTTCGGTCTTGCCTTGCGCGGTGAGGTGTATCTCGATCTCGGAGCGGTTGAAGAGGATCGTCGTCTGCGGGTTAGTGTACTGCCGATAGACCGGCGCGATCTTCTCGTCCACCGCCGACTCGCCCAAGCCCGACACGCGCAGGACGCGGCGCACGACGCGCACGTCGCCCGCCTTCGCCGCGAGCCGCTGCTTGACCTGCGACTCGAACATCGGCTTCAACTCGCGCGGCGGACCCGGCAGCAGCACGACCGAGCGCCCCTCGTGCTCGACGTACATGCCCGGAGCCGACCCGTTCGGGTTATCCAAGACTTCCGCGCCCTCGATGATCATCGCCTGCCGCGCGTTGATCTCCGGCATCGCGCGCCCCCAGCGCATGAACATCGCGCGGATGCGGGCGAGGACTTTCTCGTCCAACTGCAGACGACGACCCATCGCGCGCGCGGCGATCTTGCGAGTGATGTCGTCCTCGGTAGGTCCCAAGCCGCCCGTCGTGATGACGACGCGGGAGCGGCGCAGCGCGTCCTTGATCGCCTCTTCGAGACGCGCGTCGTCGTCGCCGACGACCGTCTTGAGTTTGACCTCGATGCCGATCTGGTTGAGCTGGTCGGTGAGCCAGAGCGAGTTCGTGTCGGTGCGCGTCGGGGTTAGGAGTTCCGACCCGATGGCGATGATTTCGGCGGTTAACATTGTGGTTAATTGTCGTGACGCGCTCTTTTAACTTTAACGCGGAATAAATGCAATTCACCGCAGAGGCGCGGAGGGTTCGCAGAGTCGGCGCAGAAATTTGAGAGCACTCAAGCCTCCGCGTGATCTCCGCGCAAACTCTGCGACTCTGCGGTGAGTCTCCACGTCTTGGACACGCTCACGACGAAAGAGACTTGCCGCCGTGCCTACTTATCTTCCTTCGCCCCGAACACCTGCACCTCGCGCACCCACATGATGAAGGCGCGGTTCTGCGGTCCCTGCTGCGCGGGCTGAAGGACGCGCAGCCGCGTCGTTCTGGCGGGAGCGAACTCGAAAGAGGTGCGGTCGTAGTTGCCGCCGGGCTCGACCGTTGAGATCGTGCGCCACTTGCCGTCGCCGTCCGACGTTTGCAGCTCGACGCGGCGCGCGGGGAGATACCGGTTCTTGTCGAAGCCCCAGAAGACGTAGACGGCGGCGACGCTCGTCGGCTCGTCGAATTGGAGCTCGACCCAGTGCGCGTCGGGCGTCTCGGCTGACGCCCAGTTGCCCCCGTTGTAATGCATCGCGCTGATGCGGCGCACGTCCGTCACGCCGTCCGTCAGCGGCTTCGCGTCGTAGCCTTCGAAGCTCGAATCAACGAGGACGCGAGACGGTTTCAACTCGACGAGCGAAGCGGGCGCGGCTGTTGACGACCGCGGCGGCGACGGGGCGACGGGCGCGCCCGGGCTCTGCGCGTTCGCGTTCTCGGCGCGCTGCTCGGCGGCGCGGCGGCGCGACTCGCGCAGGAGACCGACGTAGATGATGTAGGCCGAGACGATCCCGATGACGACGAGCGCGACGACGACGAGCTTGCCGCGCGCGCTCTCGCGCCGCGTCGCGTCGCGGCGTGTGAGGCTCGCCGTCGAGGACGACGAGCCGGGCTGCGCGCCGCAGGTGCGGCACGTCGAGTCGCCTTCCTCAGCCTCCGCGCCGCAGGCGGCGCAGGCGCGCCCCGAAATCGGCTGCGTGATGTAACTCTGGCGCGCGGTCATGTCGCCGCCGTCGCCGCCCGCGAGTTCGTGCGTGCCGACGGGGCGGAAGACTTCGGAGGCGACCGCCGCCTGCGCCTCCTCGATCACGTCGCTCGCGTCGCGCGCGCGCGCGAGTCGGACGGCGCGCAGGAATTCGGCGGCGGTCTGGAAGCGCTTGTCGGGCTCTTTTTCGAGGGCGCGCAGGATGATCGCTTCGACGTCGGGCGCGATCTCCGGGTGCAGCTCCGAAGGCTTGCGCGGGGCGCGCTCGACGTGGGCGCGAAGAATCTCTGTGCGCGTCAGCTTGTCGTCGGCGTTGCCGAAGGGCGGCGAGCCGGTGAGCATCTCGTAGAGGATGATGCCTAAGCTGTAGATGTCGGAGCGCTGATCCACGGGCGAGCCTTCGGCTTGTTCGGGCGAGACGTAGCGGGGCGAGCCGTAGCCGGAGCCGAAGGTGTCGGTCGTGTCCGCGCCGACGAGCTTGACGATGCCGAAGTCGGTGATCTTGATCCGGTCGTGCGGCGTGACGAGGATGTTCGCGGGCTTGAAGTCGCGGTGGATGATGCCGCGGTGCGAGTTGCCATCCTGATCTTTGTAGGTGAAGGTGTGCGCGTAGGTGACGGCGGTCAGAATCTGATCGAAGAGGTAGAGGGCGCGCTCCGACGGCAAGGGCTTCTGCTCCCCCGCGAGGAGCTGCGCGAGCGAGCGCCCGGCGACGTACTCCATGACGATGTAGTAGGTCTGCTCGGCGACGATGTAGTCGTAGATTTTGACGATGCCCGGGTGATCGAGCTGCGACTGGATGAACGCCTCGCGCTCGAAGCGGTGGCGCAGGCTGCGGAGATCGTGAGGCTTGGCGCGGGGGCTGATGGACTTAATGGCGACCTCGCGCGGCAGCTTCGTGTGCCGCCCGCGGAAGACCTCGCCCATCCCGCCGCGCCCGATGCGCTCCTCGATGCGGTAGCTGCCGATGATCGTTCCGGTGGACATCCCTTGTCGCAGGCGAGGAGAAGCGCGAGGAGAGTGCGCCGTGAGTTCCCTTCGCCGGACAGTTATAGCAGAAAAGCGCTTTTAGCTGTTAGCGATTAGCCAAACCGGGACGGCTTCGCCGAGCAGCTTCGACGGCGCGCGATTGTCTGATGGCTAAAAGCTAACAGCTAATAGCCAACAGCTTCCTCACGCCGTCTTCTTCTCTTCCTCGTAGAGGTCGCGCAGGACTTCGGCGATGGGCGGGGGGACGGTCGGCGGCGCGGCGTGTGCTGACTCGTCCGCGTCGGCGCGCGGCAGTTTCGTCGCGGCGTGATCGAAGCGCGCGGAGGCTGTGCGCTCTTCGGCGGCGCGGGGTTGGACGAGTTGGGGGGCGTGCGGCGCGTCGGCTTTGGCGCGCGCGTCCGCGAGGAGCGCGGCGGCTTGCGCGGCGCGGGCGCGTTCGAGGCTGCGGACGGCGGCGATGGTGAGCGGGCCGTCGGCGGGCTCGCGTTCGAGTCGCCGGAGGATCGAGACGTAACGGCGCAACTCCGAAGACGGCGACGTGAGGCGGCTCTCGTCCGCGTGCTCGTCTTCGCAGACGTAGGAGAGGTGTTCGGCGGCGGCGGAGTAGTCGCCCGCGCGCAGGTAGAGCGCGCCGAGCGCGTAGTGGACGAGCGGCGGGGCGTCGGTCATGGCGTGGAGCACCGCCTCGCCGTTGGAGATGACCTCGTTGATCTCGAAGCCGAACCAGCGCCGCCCGTCGTCGCGCAGGATTTCGTGGGCGGCGAGGTAGAACTCGAAGACGCGCCGCGTCTCGTGCTGCTCGGAGCGATCCACGGCGCGCCAGACGAAGAAGACGACGACGGCGAAGAAGAGGATGACCGTCAGCGGCAATCCCAGCAGCCCCAGCATCGCGAAGATGACCAGGATCGCGACCAGCTTCTGCCCGAAGTCTCTCCCTTTGCTCATGACGCTTAAACCACGAGAAGAAGTTTAGCCACAGAGGGCACAGAGAACACAGAGGGAAGAACAACCTGAGGTGTCGCGCTGCGGATTAGACCCATCCTTTGCTTGCTCTCTGTGACCTCTGTGCTCTCTGTGGCTAATTCCGGTAATCCGTTTAATTCGCTTTTAGTCGGCGACGGATCGCCTCGCCCGCGTCGGTCGTCGAGAGCGCGCCCCCGAGATCGCGCGTCGTCTCGCGCGCGGCGACGCACTCGCTGACAGCCTTTTCAACCGCGCGGCTCGCATCCAGATGACCAAGGTACTCCAGCATCATCGCCGTGGTCAAAATTGCGCCGACCGGGTTCGCCACGCCCTTCCCGGCGAGCGGCGGCGCGCTCCCGTGCACGGGCTCGAACAGAGAGACGCGACCCGGATGGATGTTGCCCGACGCGGCGACCCCGAGTCCGCCCTGCAACGCCGCGCCCAAATCCGTCAGGATGTCGCCGAACAGGTTGTTCGTCACCACGACGTCGTACTGCGCGGGGTTCTGCACCATGAACA
>JAIVGV010000159.1 GCA_020201365.1 Acidobacteriota bacterium | reverse complement strand
GGGGACGTGAATCTCACGCGGCACGTAGTCGCTCGAATAGTATTGCGTCAAGACTTCGCCGAGGAACTTCGCCGGATCAAATTCATCATCGGCGGGCAGGTCTTCCCAGAAGAACTCGCGGCGACCGACGATCTTGCCCTCGCGCATGGTGAAGAGCTGCAAGGCGAGGCGCGCGCCCTCGCGGTAGTAGCCGAAGATGTCCACGTCGCGGTCGGGCGAGGTCGCCATCTTCTGCTGCTCGGAGACGGCGAGGACGGTCTTCCTCAAATCCCTGTACTTCGCCGCCAGCTCGAACCGCATCTCTTCGGAGGCGCGCGTCATGCGCGACTCGTACTCGTCCGCGAGTTCGCGGTTGCGCCCTTCGAGAAACATCCGCACGTCGCGCACCGACTCGGCGTACTCTTCGGGCGTGCACAAGCCTTTGACGCAGGGACCCAGGCAGCGCTTGATGTGGTATTCGAGGCACGGGCGCGGGAGCTTCCCGTCGATCTCTATGTCGCAGGTGCGGAGCTGGAACGTGCGGTTGATGAGATCAATCGAGCGTCGCGCGAGCGAGGCGGGGAGGAAGGGTCCGAAGTAGAGCGCGCCGTCGCGCTGAATCTTTCGGGTGATCATGACGCGCGGGAACGGCTCGTTGATCGTCAGCTTCAAGTGCGGGTACTGCTTGTCGTCCTTGAGCATGACGTTGTAGCGCGGCTTGTGCTTCTTGATGAGGTTCGACTCGAGCACGAGCGCCTCGACCTCGTTGTCGGTGACGATGAATTCGAGATCGGCGATTCGTTTGACGAGCTGGCGGGTCTTCGAGTCGTGCCCGCGCCCCGACTGGAAGTAGGAGCGGACGCGGTTGCGCAAATTTTTAGCCTTGCCGACGTAGATGATCTTGCCCGCGTCGTCCTTATGCAGATAGACGCCGGGCGAGGTCGGCAAGTTGGCGAGCTTTTCCTGTAGCGTCATGCCCTCGTTCGTTCGCGCCGGATTAGTTTGGGAAACTTGTTCTAATGATAACCCAGAACTTTCGCGGCGACGAACGCACGCGCGACTGCGGTGGTTCAGCTTAGCTTGACTGTGGCGGGCAGGCGTTCACCGCAGAGGCGCGGAGATCGCGCAGAGTCAGCGCTGAGAAATCCGGTTCTTCTCTGCGATACCTCTGCGTCTCCTCTGCGCCTCTGCGGTGAACGCCCCGCCCGTTTCCGCTCAAGTTCAAAGCGAACAATTAACCGTCTGCTCTCCCGTTTCGATTCTCACCGCTTTGCTGCTAACCTGCGCGGGGCATGAGCGAGGCGCGCGAAGAGACGAAACGATTTTTCACGCTGAAGCGGGTCGGCTGGCTGACGGCGCTCGTCTACGCGTGCGCGTGCCTCGCGTTCGTCAAAGGTCCCGGCGCCTACACGCGCGCGGGGCGCGAGATCGTCACGTGGCTCTTAGTGCTGCCGCTGCTGTTCCTCTTCTGGAAGGGCTACAAACTACTCGAAACGGACGACGAGGCGGGCGACGCGCGACGCGACGCGCGCACAGTCGCCGTCTTCGCGTCCGTCTTCTGCCTCTTCGCCTTCCTCACCGTCCCGTTCCACTCGACGGACGTCTTCGGCTACGTCAACCGCGGCTGGCAGCAGACGCACTACGGTCTTAACCCTTACGTCTACCGGCTCGCCGACACGCCGGGCTGGCAGCAAGACCCGATGATGCGCGAGCACTGGCTCTACAACCCGAACCCCTACGGCTTCCTCTTCTCGCTGCTCGCGCGCTTCCTCTGCTACGTCGGCGGCGGGAACTTCTGGGCGACGCTCGCGCTCTTCAAGCTCACGAACGTCGCCGCCTTCGCCGCGAGCGCGTGGCTCGTCTGGAAGACTTCGGCGCTGCTCGGTCACGCCGGGCACGGCGGGCGCGTGCGCACGCTCTACCTGATCCTGTGGAACCCGCTCGTGCTCATGCACCACGTCGCGAACGGGCACAACGACATCCTCGTCGGCTGCCTCGTCGCGCTGGCGATCTACTTAGCCGCGTCGGGCGCGCTCCTCTGGATCGTCCCCGCGCTCGTCGCCGCGGCGCTTCTGAAGTACGCGCCCGCGCTGCTCGTCCCGCCCGCGCTGGTTTTCGTCGTGAGGCGTAAGGGGTGGAAGACGGCGGCGCTCGGCTGCCTCGTCGGCGCGTTGATGGTCGTCGCCGTGAGCGCGCCTTACCTCAAAGACTGGCGGCTGCTCAAGCTCGCGGACATACAGGACAACGCGACGCTGATAGACAACTCGCTCCACTCCTTCCTCATACACATCTTCGAGAACCTCGCGCGTCTCGCGCCCGCGCTCTCGCCGCTGCATGGCGCGGCGGACTGGCTGATCAAGACGACGCTGCGCGCCGCGCTCGTCGCCTTCGTCTTGTATCAGTGGATCAGAGTGCCGAAGGATTTTTCCGCCGAGTCGCTCGCGCGCAAGTCCGTGCTCATCCTCTACGCGCTCGTCTGCGTCGCGAGCTCGAAGTTCAACGCCTGGTACCTGGCGATGCTGCTGCCCGCCGCGCTCACTTTGCGCGAGGGCGACTGGCTGCGCCGACTCGTCGTCTTAACGTCCGCGGCGGAACTCCTCTCGCTCACCTTCTTCAAGCAGGCTTACGTCATCAACTACTTCACGATGCTGCTCGTGCCGGCGCTCTACGTCTTCCGGCAGGAGCGAAAGAAGGCGCGGCTCGACCCGCGCGAAGAGCACGGGGCGCGCGCGAGTCCCGCCCCCGGCTGAGGTCGCGTGAGGCTCGCGCCGTCTGTGTGTTCGGGTCGGAAGTCTTGCGGGAGGGAAAGAAGGGGCGGCGTCCGAAGCGCGAAAGTCCCGGACGCCGCCCCGTGTCGTAGCCCTTGCGGCGGGCTTTACTGCCAGCTAAAGCCCGCGAGCGGGTTGCCGTAAAAGGCGTCCGTCCGCCAAGCCGCCTTGTCCCACACGCCGTCCTGATCGCCGATGATCGTGACGGGCACGATGAGGCGATCCGTGCCGAGCTTGTTCGTGGCGGCGAGGCTGGTGTCGAGCTTGCCGCCCGCGGGGACGTTGAACTTGACGGAGCGCGCCAGCTTGTTGTTCCACAGCACCTTCAGCTCGTACTCGCCCGGGTTCTTGTCCATCTGGTAGAGCGGTCCGAACATCCCCGGCGCCTCGCCCGTCTTGTCCCACGCGCGGACGTTCGTGAAGGAGCAGACGACGCGCGCCCACTTCGCCTTCTGCGGCGCGTCCTTCTCGTCGACGAAGTTCGTCGTGTTGTCCTCCACGTCCGACTCGCAACTGGCTTTGCCGACCTGTTCGCCCTCGTACATCATTCTGCCCACCTCCGCGCCCTTGTAGAAGAGGTGCGGGTCGAGCCTGACGGCTTCGCCGCGCACCCAGAAGGCGACGTTGAGGGTGGGTCTGTCCCAGCCCCTCAGGTCGTCGGGCGTGTAATAGACGTAGCCGATGGGCAGGTTCCAGTCCTGATCGACGTAATAGACGAAGTGGTTGGCGAACTTGCCGGTCTTGATCTCGTTGGAGTGCACCTTCGCGACCTTCGCCTTGCCCGTGAAGAGCGTCACGTCGCTGCCGGCCAGCTCGTTCCGCATCTTGATGGCGAAGCCGAAGGGACCCGTGTAAACGCTCGCCTTCTCCTCGGGGACGCCGTCGCGCCCGCCGCATTCGGTCTTCCACCAGCGACCCTGCGGCGTCTCCTCGGTCGAGCAGTCGAACTTGACGGCGGGCGAGCCCGGCACGGTGTATTCGACGTAGAGCTGCCCGCCGCTCGGGATGGGACCGTTGACGCGGAAGTTGATGAGCGGCACCCAACTGAAGGTGTCGTAACTCCCCTTGTAAGAGCTGTAGGTGAAGGCGGTCATCTGGACGGAGTCTTTGGCGATGGTCGGCTGATCCTGACTCGCGGCGGGAGTCGGCGCGGGGCGCGACGCTCCGACGAGCGCGAGCGACGCGAGCATGACGGCGCAGGCGAACGCGATCCTGTGTTTCAAGGGGACACCTCCTCGGTCGTTCGGGGTTCGCTCTTGCGAGCGCCGCAGAGGATACACCGGGGCGGTGAAACTTAGCCAGAGATTTTTGCGCCTGCGCGCGCCGCCGATCTACAGGCGATCCAGCCGCCCGCCGTCAACGCGAACCGCCGCGCCCTGCACGAACGCGGCGTCGTCCGAGGCGAGGTAGGCGATGACCGAGGCGACGTCTTCGGGTCGCCCGACGTCAGCCTTGTTGATCTTCTCCTCGCCCGAACGGACGTTCGGGTTGTCCCACAGCATCGGCGTGTCCACCGCGCCGGGGAGGATCGCGTTGACGCGGATGCCTTTGGGCTTGCCTTCGAGCGCGGCGGAGCGCGTGAGCGACAGCAGCGCAGCCTTCGCCGCCGCGTATGGGGCGACGAGCGGCTCGGTCTCCTCGGCGTGGATGCTCGAGACG
>JAIVGV010000432.1 GCA_020201365.1 Acidobacteriota bacterium | reverse complement strand
CTCGTCGGCGTCTTCGGCGAGGATGGCTCGGACGACGGGGAGCGAGAGCGAGCGCGCCTTCTGGATGCCGGGGACGGGCTTGCCCTTGGCGTAAACCGGATGACGACCGTGCTCTGCGTACCACTCGGAGAGGTTGGCGGTCTTGTGCATGTTCTCGATGATCTGCCGCCAGCCGACGCCGGTGTTGTAGGCGCAGAAGGAGATTTCGCCCTCCTGCGTTCCGTAGGGGATGACGCACATCTCCGTGCGGCGGAAGTCGTAGTTGAACAGGTCTTGGAACCACATCCCCTCGACGCACAGCACGCGCCAGCGATCCGCCGCCGCATCAGCCGCGGCTTGCGCTTGCGACTTCATGCGGTCGTTGCGGTCAGAGTTCGAGCTGGTCGAAGAGGGCTTGAAGAGGTTGACGATCTGCGAGATCGGGAAGCCTTCGGGCGCGCGTCTGGGATCGTAGTTGCGCATGATCGCCATCGCGAGCTGCGCCATCGTCATCTTCTGCCCGCGCGCGGTGTCGGTGATCGTCGCGACGTCCTTCATGAACTGCTCGTAGTTGAAGAACTCGAAGAGCGGCGTCCAGGCGCCCGTGTGGCGGTCAACGACCATCAGCGTGAAGACGCCGCAGTTCGGGTGGCAGTTGCACGAAGACCAGCCCCACGGCGCGTCCGCGCCTTGCAGCATGTCCATCACGGACGTGAAGGCGGAATACGAAGAGAGCGGGAACCAGTCGCGCAGGGCTTTGAGGTTCCCGCCGAGCTGCGATTCGAGATCGCCAGCCATGTCGGCGAGCGTGTAGCGCTGCTGGATGCGAACCGCGTCGGGCACGTCCTCGTCGCGACCCGTGAACGAGACGGGCTGGAAGGCGATGGTCTGAATCTTGTCTATGTTCTTCGCCGCGAACTGGACGATCTCGCCGATGGCGTCGTTGTTGATCGTGTTAACGATGGTCGTCACGAGCGTCACTTTGATGCCGACGCTCGCCAGGTTCTCAATCGCGCGCAGCTTCACGTCGAACAGGTTGCCGACGCCGCGGTGCTTGTTCTTCTCCTCGCTCACGCCGTCGAACTGCAAGTAGACGCCGTGCATCCCGGCTTCTTTCGCAGCCTTGCAGAATTCGATGTCCTCGGCGAAGCGGATGCCGTTGGTGGCGGCAAGTATCCGGTAGAAGCCGATCTGCTTGGCGTAGGCGCAGGCTTCGAGGAAGTAGGGCGAGAGCGTGGGCTCGCCGCCGGAGAAGAGGATGATGATCTGTCGGCGCGGCTTGAAGCTGACGGCGTTGTCGAGGATCGTCTTCGTGTCCTCGAACGTCGGCTCGTGGACGTAGCCCACCTGGTTCGCGTCCATGAAGCACGGGTTGCACATCATGTTGCAGCGGTTCGTCAGGTCAACCGTCAGAACCGCGCCGCGACCGAACTTGATCGTCGAAGTGCCGTGCCTGTGGACGCTCGCGTCTTCAGCCGCGCGGAAGTCCCGACCGAAGAAGAGCGACTCGATGCGCTTGAGGAAGTCGGGATTGGTCGCGAGCACGTCCTCAAACTCGCCGTGCTTCGGGCACACTTTGCGCATCAAGATGCGCCCGCCGTCCTCGACGATCTGCGCCTTGATCTCGCCGGGGTGCTCGTTCATTAAAGTCTCAAGCGGCGTCTCGCCCGTGATGACCGACTCGCGCACCTCTTTGACGCAGCGCGGGCACAAAGAATCCGTCTCGCGCGGGAAGCCGAGCGGCGGGCTCGTGCGCTCGTAAGACTTCAGCAGCGGTTCGGGCGCCCACTTCGGTCTGATCGCCTCGCCCTCGGGCAGCGCGCGGTTGACGGACTGAAAAACTTTCCACGCCACGTTCGAAAGATTCGAGACGAGCGCGGAAGTCTTCACCCCGCCGAGTTTGCCTTTGACCGCCTCGTTGCGGCGGAAATTATCACTGAACAAGAGCCGTTCTCCTCACACTAGCGACGGACAAGCCGAGACGCTCGCTGCGCACTAATAGTGCTCGCAATGATGACTTCAAGATGAGAGCCTGCTTTCGAGCCGCGAGGCGCAAGCAGGCTTGACAGCGCCCGCATATGATAAAGGCATCCGCCGTTAAAGACAAGATATTGGAGCGGTTGGTGACGACAGACTTAAGAGGTTGTGCTCCGGCTGCTGACTTAGCTTCCGAGATGTCACGGGGGGGGCGCGGCAGCGGCGTGGGGAGAGGCTTGAGTATCGCTTGCGGCGGCGCTTGTCTCGGCACGAAGGGTCTACTTCCTGCCGAGACAAGCGCCGCCGCTGCGATATTACGTGAGGCAGTTGGCTCAGTAGCCGGAGTCAGGGTGAGGCAGCAGCCGGAAGAGTCCTATGCTTGGGCATTGGAGTCCTTTGCTTGGGCATTGTCTTCTCCTGAGGTGAGGCTTTCTCCGTTACCGAGCGGAGCGTCAAGAAGAGCGACTGCACGCCGTAAAGCACGAGGCGCGTTTGTCTCTTGACGAGGGCGCAAAATAATCGATCCCGCGAAAGCGATCAATACGGTACGTCACACTTGTCACACTTAATTCAATCCGTTCTGTCTGAAGAGGCAGTCTCCGCAGACGCGGTATGTTTTGCCGACGACCTTGACGGCGTAAACCAGCCCTTCGTCGATGTAACGGTAGATCGTGCGGGTGTGTACGTCTATGAGTCTGGCGGCGTTGGTGACGCGCAGGAGTCTGACCTGCTTGTCGCACAGAGGGCACCAGGCGTTGGGCTTGTGAGGTTCGGGCGTTGCGAGCATGTCGTCTTCTCCGGGGCGCGGCGCGCCGCCGGAATCGAGGGGCGACCGCTAAAACCTTCGCAGTGCGGCTGAGGCGCGGGCGAGAACCTATGGTCGGCGAGGGCGCGACGCCCGGAAAGATGCGCGAGCACTTGGCGCCGAATGCTCGCGCATCTTCCGCGCCGCCGCCCGGCGACCGGGCGGGAGCGATCACGCCACTCTGACCCGACAGCAGAGCGGCGGACGCTCTCGCCGCGTGGGCGATGGCGGCGGGACTCTCCGACTCGTTTGCGCGCCCCCTCACTCCGGCGCGCGGCCCACGGCTAGCAGGCGCGTGAGCGTCTCGACCAGAAGCCGTACGTCTTCGGGCTTCCGCAGGAACGCGTCCACGCCGGCGCGTCTGGCGTCCTCGCGGCGATCCGCCGCCGAGAGCATGACAATCGGCGTGCGCTCGCGCGACGGGAGCCCGCGCGCGTATCGCGAGAGTTCGATCCCGCTCACGCCGGGCAGGTCGTCGTCGAAGAGCAGCAGGTCGTAGCCCGCGCCGCCCGCGAGCCGGTTCAGCGCCGTGGTGCCGTCGGGGCATACTTCGACCCGCCAGCCTTCAGCCTCCAGCGCGTCGCGCACGGCGTCGGCGACGAGTCGGCTGTCCTCCGCGTAGAGGATCGAGGCCGGGCGCGCGAGCTTCTCCGTGCGGTAGTGCTGTGTGCTGCGCGGCGCGCGCAGGCGGATGATGCTGCGGCGGCGCGGGACGACCGGCGAGCGCGCCTGTAGCAGCTCCGGGTGGTGGTTCTTGATGAGCGCCGAGAGGCTGTGGTGGTGCTTGAAGCCGAGGAGGCGCGCGGCGCGCGTGACCAAGCCGTCGGCGTCGCGCAGGGCGCGCGAGATCAGGCGGCGCTCGTAGCGGCGCACCGCCTCCTTGAGAGAGAAGCCGCGCCAGTCGGGCGGGGCGGTCAAGCCGTTGGTGAGAAAGAGGACGCGGCTCGCGCAGGCGGCGAGCCGCTTGAGCGTCGCCACGTTCTGCGAGCGCGCGAGGAGTTCGGCGGCGCGCTCGTAGGCGACGGTCAGCTCTTCAGCCTGAAGGCGCGCGCCCGACTCCTCGATGAGACTCAGCGCCGCCTGCCCCGCGCTTTCGAGATCGCCCGCCTGCTCCGCCACCTCGACGGCCCAGCGCAACGCCGCGCACGCCCTTTCGTGCCGACCGAGCCGCGCCAGCGCGACGCCGTGCGTCGTCAACGCCTCAGCCAGCAGCGACTGCTCCCCGCCCCGCTCCAACACACGCGCCGCCCCCCGCGCGAACTTCTCCGCCTCCGCCACGCTTCCTTCGGCGAGCAGAACTTTAGCGCGCGTGTCGTCCACCTGCGCGAGGTGCACGCTGTCCTTGAGCGTGGTGAAGAGCGCCTGCGCGCGGTCGAGGTGCTCGTGCGCCTCGGCGAACTTGCCGACAGTGGAGAAGAGGAATCCGAGATTGTTTTCGACGCAAGCTTGGTAGCTTATATGACAAGCTTGCTCGAAATGGAAACTCGCCGCCGTGTATTCGATGAGGGCTCGATCAACATAATCAGTGCGGTACTCTGCCGCGCTGAGGTAGTTCAGGGCGTTGGCAAACCCATTATGGAATTTTGCCTTAACGAGGTGGCTACCGTACTTTTCGAATAGGGGCGCGGCTTCGGTATGAATATGTAG
>JAIVGV010000158.1 GCA_020201365.1 Acidobacteriota bacterium | reverse complement strand
CTCGGCGCGCAGCCTCCCCGACGCTCAACCTGCCCCTCACCGTGCCGTGAAATTCCTACGCCGGATTATAGCAGCGCGGAAGAAAAAGAAATAGGTTACGGCTCAGCCGCCGCCCGCCGCGCGGCGCGCGCGACATACGCCTCGCCGACCGCCTCCTCCACGCCGTCCCGACCGGCGGCAGAAACGAGCCCCGGACACGCAACCGCCGCGTTTGAAAAAGGGCGGTCTGCCGTGCTAATCTGCCCCGTCGCCTGAATGTGCTTTGTTCGGCTTTTTACCTTCCCGTCGTAGTAGCCTCTTAAAGCATTTCCCACAACCACCGCCTGATTTTCACCCGACCGGCAAACAGTCTGTAAGGAGTTTTATGCCTCGCCCCATCCGCCTCTGCTGCGCGCTCGTCGCCGCGCTCGCCCTCGCCGTCGCCCTCTCCTCGTCGCAGGCAGCTTCCGCCGCGACCTTCACCGTCAACAGTCTGGGCGACACTTCTGACGCCACGCCGGGCGACGGTGCGTGCGCCGACGCGTCGGGCGCGTGTACGCTGCGCGCCGCCATCCGGGAGGCTAACGCCTTACCCGGCAACGACACGATCAACTTCTCCGTCACCGGCACGATCAACTTGACGGGCGCGCTGCCTGACATCGCGTCCAACATGACGATCACCGGACCGGGTTCGAGCCTCCTGACTGTGCGGAGGGATACCGGTGGCGACTACCGCATCTTCACCGTCACCGTGTCGGGCGTCACCATCTCGGGCTTGACGATCACCAACGGCAAGACTCCGGACGGCGGACCCCCCACCAGCCCTTACTTCGGCACCGACGGCGGCTCGGGCGGCGGCATCATGAACTCTGGCACGCTGACCTTAACGGATGTCGTGGTGACGGGGAACCGAACCGGTAACGGGGGGCGATCAACGGTGACTTCGGCGGGTGGGGCGGCTATGGCGGGGGAATCTACAGCTCCGGCATGCTCACGATGACGCGCGTCGTCGTCAGCAACAACACGACCGGCGTCGGTGGCGTGGGCGGCTACGGCGGACCGGGCGGACCCGGCGGCGGCATCTACTTCGGCGGCGGCATGCTCACAATGACGAACGTCGTGGTGTCGGGCAACACGACCGGCAACGCGGGCGTCGGCACCAACGGCGCGATGGGCGGTAGCGGGGGCACCGGCGCCGGTCTCTACGCTAACTCAGGGGCTCTGAACCTGTCGAACGTCACGGTCACCGGCAACACCGCGGGAGACGGCGACGACGGCGGGTTCGGCGGCGGGATTTACACTTACACCGGCGTGACGGCGACGTTGACCGACTGCACGATCACCAACAACAGTTCCGGGCAGGGCGGGAGTAAATTCGTCTCGTCGGGCGGCTGGGGCGGCGGTATCAACAACAACGGTTGGATGACGATGATCCACTGCGTCGTTAGCGGCAACATGACCAAGGGTCATCTGCCCACGGGCGGCAACGGCGGCTCCGACGGCTACGGCGGCGGCATCTTCACCGGCAACCTGCTGACGCTGATCGACACCACGGTCAGCGGTAACCACGCCGATCCGGATCGCGGGCGCGGCGGGGGCATCTACAACAACGGTAACGCGCTGACGCTGATTAACTCCACCATCACCGGGAACTCAGCCTACGGCCTCAACAGCGGCGGCTATCAGGACGGTCAGGGCGTCCACACCAGCGGGACAGCCAACGTTAGCAACACCATCATCGCGGGCAACGGGACGGGGGGCTTCCCCGACGTGACGGGCAACTTCACGTCTCACGGTCACAACCTCATCAGCGCCGCGACGCTCGGTAATAACAACGGCGGCAGCGGCGACGAGAGCGGCTTCGTCAACGGCAGCAACGGCGATCAGGTCGGCTCTCTGGCTTCGCCTATTGACGCGCGCCTCGCGCCGCTCGCCGACAACGGCGGTCTAACCAAGACGCACGCGCTGCTCCCCGGCAGCCCCGCGCTCGACGCGGGCGACAACGCGCTCGCCGTGGACGCCAACAGCAACCCGCTCGCGACCGATCAGCGCGGCACCGGTCGCATCGCGGGCGCGACCTCGACCGTGGACATCGGCGCCTTCGAGTTCCACCCGTCGCTCGACGACGTCTCGGACAAGACGACTAACGAGGACACGCCGCTCGACGTCCTCTTCAACATCGGCGACGGCGCGAGCGGGGCGACCGTCACCGCGACCTCCGATAACCAGTCGCTCGTGCCCGACGCCAACCTCTCCGTCACCGGCGGCGCGGGCGTGCGCACCTTGCGGATCGTCCCGGCGGCGAACCTCTCCGGCACGGCGCACATCACGTTGACCGTGAGCAGCTCCGGCGGCGGGACGGCGAGCGACTCCTTCGCGCTCACGGTCGTCCCCGTCAACGACGCGCCGACCTTCGCGAAGGGCGCGGATCAGACCGTCGCCGAAGATTCCGGCGCGCAGACCGTCGCGGGCTGGGCGACCGGCGTGAGCGCGGGACCCTCGGACGAGTCCGCGCAGTCGCTCTCCTTCGTCGTCACCAACAACACCAACACGGCGATGTTCTCCGTCGCGCCCGCGGTCAGCCCTTCGGGCGCGCTCACCTACACGCCCGCGGCGGACGCCAACGGCAGCGCCGTCATCACCGTCGTGCTCAAGGACGACGGCGGCACCGCGAACGGCGGGCAGGACACCTCCGCCGCGCAGACTTTTAAGATCACGGTCACGCCCGTCAACGACGCGCCCGCCGCCGCGAACGACAGCTACACGACCAACGAGGACGTAAAGCTCACCGTCTTCTCGCCCGGCATCCTCTCGAACGACACCGACGCGGATCACGATCCGCTGACGGTCGAACTCGTCTCCGGCACGACCAACGGCGTCCTCGCGCTCAGCGCCAACGGCTCTTTCACCTACACGCCGAACGCCAACTTCAACGGCGCGGACTCCTTCACCTACCGCGTCTCGGACGGTCAGGCGAAAAGCAACACGGCGACCGTCTCGCTCGCCGTCAACCCGGTCAACGACGCGCCCGTCAACGCCGTACCCCCCGCGCCGCAGACGGTCGGCAACGGCACGCTCGTCTTCTCCGCCGCACGCGGCAACGCGATCTCCGTCACCGACGCCGACGCGGGCGACAACCCCGTCCGCGTCACGCTCTCGGTCGTCTTCGGGGCGCTCACGCTCAAGACCACTTCGGGGCTTACCTTCAGCGGCGGCGACGGCACGGACGACACCGCCATGACCTTCACCGGCACGCTCGCCAACATCAACGCCGCGCTCGACGGCTTGAGCTTCACGCCCGTCGCCAACTTCAGCGGGCGCGTCAGCCTCCAGATCACGACGAACGATCTCGGCAACACGGGCGGCTCCGCGATGGGCGACTCGGACTTCGTGACCATCATCATCCGCCCCGGCGGCGTGCTGCAGTTCGGCGCGACGGGCTACCGCGCCGTCGAGTCGAACGGTCGCGTGACGCTCACCGTCTCGCGCTTCGGCGACACCACGGGCTCAGTCTCGGTCGGCGTCGCGACCGTTGACGATCCGGCGGCTGTGCCCTGCGACCCGACCGCCAAGAAGCCGGACGGCACCGACTACCCGCAGGGCGTCGCCTACGCGCGCTGCGACTACGAGACGGTCGTCACCACGGTCACCTTCGCCGCGGGCGACGCGCAGCCGAAGACGGTCACCGTCCCGCTCGTCAACGACACGCACGTCGAGCTCGACGAGACTTTTCAGGTCGCGCTCACGGGCGTCGCGGGCGGGTTCGTCGGCTCGCCCGCGACGACGACCGTGACGATTCAGGACGACGACCTGCCCGGTCGCCCCAACCCCGCCCTCTCGACCGACTTCTTCGTGCGCCAGCACTACCTCGACTTCCTCTCGCGCGAGCCCGACGCGCAGGGGATGTCCAACTGGCAAGGGCTGCTCAACGGCTGCGCCGAGCCGTTCAACTCCAACGTCAGCCCTTACGACCCGTCGGCGAACCCCTCGGCGCTGTGCGACCGCCTGAACGTCTCGGCGAACTTCTTCCTCTCCGCCGAGTTCCAGTTGAAGGGCGGCTACGTGTTCCGCTCACGAGGGCTGACCTCGTCGCGCGCCTCGACGCCGCGGCGATGACGCGCGCACAGGTCGTGCGCGCCGTCGCCGACTCCGACGAGGTCGGCGGCATCGAGTTCAACTCGGCGTTCGTCTCGATGCAGTACTTCGGCTACCTCCGCAGAGACCCGGACGCGGACGGCTACAACACGTGGACGGGCTTCCTCGCGTCGCACCCGGGGCAGTTCCGCGCGATGGTCTTCGGCTTCGTCAACTCGCCGGAGTACAAGTCGCGCTTCGGCACGTCACACTAGAAGCCGGGGAGCGAGAAGCGGCGCGCGTCGCCGCCGAAGGCTAATCGTCTTCGGCGGCGACGCGCGCCGCACGTCTCCGTGGCGGCTCCCCTGTCGCGGCTCTCCGGCGCAGCCCGCCGCGCGCGGCCTGACTCGGTCGCCCTTCCGGGCGAAAAATTCCCCGCGTCCCGCCCGGCTGACGCAAAACTCCCCGCCTTCAAGTAACAGGGTTTACGCCGCGCGAGCCCGCGTGTTAGATTCAAAAGTACCCCACGCGCGCCCGAGGGTCGCGACGCGCTCCCGCCTCACGCCGCTCCCCGTCATCGTAATGAAGTTGTCGCAGGGAAAGATCAAGGATTTCGTCGAGCCGCAGGCTTATGACGAGGTGCACGACCTCGCCGCCGAGCCCGCCCGCGCGCTCGCCGCCTACCGCTTCACCGACGCCACCTCCGACCTGCTCGCGCGCTGGCTCGACGCCCTCGCAGACCTCCCGCGCAGCCGCGGCGCCGCCCGCGCCCTCGCGGGCTTGCGCGGCGTCGGCAAGAGCCACACGCTCGCCGCCTTCTCCGCGCTCGTCTCCTCGCAGGCGCTGCGGGCGACCGTCGCGGACGCGCACGTCGCGACGAGCGCGCGGCGGCTCGCGAGCCGTCGCCACACGGTCGTGAGCGTCGAGCGCGGCGCGCGCGCGAGCTTTCAGGAGGAGCTGGCGGCGGCGTTCGTCAAAGCCTTCGGCGGTCACCTCACCGAGTGGTCGGGCGATCCCCAGTCGGCGCTCGCGCGCGCCGTCGAACGCACGCGCGGCGGCACGCTCGTCGTCGTCTGCGACACGGCATACGGTCGCGCCGCGCGCGTCGCGCGCGACGACGGAGCCGCGCTCGCCGCGCTCGCCGACGCCGCGCGCACGACGGACGCCTTCGTCGCGCTCGCGCTCGACGACGACATCGCGGGCGCCGAGGGCGCGAACGTCGCGCTCACGCGCTCGTTCCAGATTGACTACCTGGAGCCGGAACACCTCTACCAGATCGCCGACAACCACCTCTTCAGAAAGTCGGCGACCGCCCGCGACCGGCTGCATGAAATCTACCTCGCGCTGCGCCAGTCAGTCCCGCGCTTCAACTGGAGCGAGCCGCGCTTCGCCGCGCTCTACCCCATCCACCCGCTCGTCGCCGAAGCCTCCGCGGCGGTGCGCCTGCACGCGCACACGTTCGCCTTCCTCCCCTTCGCCGCGCGCGCCGCCGAGCGCGCCGTCAACCGACCCGCGCTCTCGCTCGTCCTGCTCGACGAGGTCTTCGATCACGCCGAGCGCGAGCTGCGCGCCGCCAAAGATTTGCGCGAAGCCTTCGCCGCTTACGACGCGCTGTCGGCGAAGGCGATCGCGCAGTTCCCCGCGCTGCAGCGTCTCCAAGTCCGACTCGTCTTAAAGAACCTCTTCATCCTCTCGCTCGACGGGCGCGGCGCGAGCGCGGGCGATCTCGCCGCGGCGCTCCTGCTCCAGGACGGCGACGCGCCGCAGACGGCGGTCGCGCGCGTCGAGGAGATGCTGCGGCGCCTCTGCGAAGCCGCGCCGTCCGGCTCGATTGCGCGCACGAGCGCGGGCGAAGAGATCTGCCACCGCTTCCTCGTCGGCTCGCACGGCGGCTTCGAGGACGCGCTCGCGAAGGCCGTCAAGCTCCCGCTCACGGACACGCGCGCCGTCGCCCGCCTCCTCGACGCGCTCGCGCGCTCGCGCTTCGAAGACTTCCCCGCGACGGGAGGGCTGAACGCGGGCGCGACAAATACGCCGGCGGGTCAGGCGGCGACGCGGCGCGACGCGGGCGACGCCTGCAACTTCAGCGTCGAGTGGCGCGGCTCGACGCGCGCCGGTCGCGTCGTGCGCGTGGGCGGCGACGCGCGCAGCGCCGACGCGGCGGGCGCGCCTTCGCCCGGGGACGAGAGTTGCGAGTGGGAGCTGTTCGTGCTCGAACCGGGCGCGGACGCGGCGCGGTTCGAGCAGGCGCTGTCGTCGCGCGTTGACGAAGGCGCGGCGAGCGCGCCGTCGCCCGTCGCCCTCGTGTGGCAGCCGGCGGAGCTGACCGCCGAAGAGTACAGTCTGCTGCGGCGGCTGCACGCGCTGCGCGGCGACGCGACGCTCGCGTCGTTCGGCGAGGCGGCGCGCGTCGCCACCACGACGCTCGCCGCGCGCGCCGAGCGCGTCTGGTCGCGCCTCTACCTGGACGAGGGCGTGCTCTCTTTCGCGGGCGAGCGCTTCCGCTTCACCGCCGAGGCGCGCTCGGCCCCGACCCTCGCGCGCGTGCTCGCCGACGTGCTCGCGCCGCACTTCGACGCGCTCCACGCTGAGCACCCGCGCCTCGCCGCCGCGCTCCACGAGCAGGACGTGGCGCGGCTCGTCGGCGAGTTCTTCAGCGGGGCGAACACGACCGACGCGACGGTGCAGCAGCTCGCCGAGCAGTTCGCGGTGCCGCTCGGTCTCGCCGTGCCGCGCGGCAATGGTTACGCGCACGCGAGCGTCGAGGAGGCGCGGCGCGCGCCGTGGGTCGCCGACGTGCTCGCGCTCGTCGAGCGCGCGGGCAACCAGAGCGTCTCCGTGGAAGAGTTGAGGCGCGCGACGGCGCGCGCGCCGTTCGGTCTGCGCCGGGAGGCGCAGCACCTCGTGCTCGCCGCGCTGGTCGCGTGCGGTCGCGTCGAGCTGGTCACGCGCGCGGGCGGCCTCATCAGCCGTCGGACTTTGGGGCGCGCCGTCAACTGGGAAGAGATCGCCGGGGCGCGGCGCGCCGCGACGGGCGAGCTCGGCGCGGACGAACTCGCCGCGTGGGCGCGCCGGCTGACCGCGCGCGAGGACGTCGCGCCTCTGACCGACGCCGCGGCGCGCGACTCGGCGCGCGCGGCACTCGCCTCCTGGCTCGAAGGCTGGCGCGCCGCGAACCCGCTCGCGAGCTTCGACGAGATGGCCGACGACGGGCTCACGACGCGCGCCGCGCGGCTCGCGGGCGAGGTGCGCTCGACCTTCGGCGCGGCGGCTGACGCCGTCGAGTCGGCGCTCGCCGGAGACGCGCCGCTCGAAGACGCCTTGCAGCGGGTCGCCGAGTGCTTCGGCTCGTCCATCGAGGAGTTCGCGCGCGCCTCCGCGCGTCTCGAAGAGTTGGGCATCTACGCCGAAGGCGTCGCCGCGCGCGAGCGCGTGCGCGACTACCTGTTGCTCGCGGAGCCGACCGGTGTCGAGGAGATCGAGTGCGCGCGCCGCGAGCTGCTCAGCCTCGCCGAAGACCCGCACACGCTCTTCGACGCCGAGTCGCGCGCGCGCTTCCAGCCGCTCTGGAAAGCCTTCCGCGGGCGCTACGCCGCGCACTATACGGAAGCGCACGACCGCGCCGTCGGCTCGCGCAGCGACACGACCGCGCTCGACGAGTTCACGCAGTCGGCGGCGTGGCGCGAGTTCGAGGCGCTCGCGCGTCTGCCGTTCGTCGAAGCCCGCGCGTTCGACGAAGCCGCGCGGCGCGCCGCGCGCGCCCGCCCGGTGCACTGCCAGCTCCCCGTCGCCGATCTGCTCGAAGCGCACCCGCGCTGCGCCTGCCCGTTCCGCCTCGCCGACGCCGAAGAGCTTGGCGACTCGCTCGCCGCCCTCGAAGGGCTGACCGAGCGCGGGCGCGCGGACTACCGGCGCGCGCTCGCCAGCCGCCACGCGCAGCTCGCGCGCTCACTCGACTCGCTCGCCGCCGCCGACGCGCGCGCGGAGGTTGTCGCGCGCGCGGGCACTCTGGCAAACTCCTTCGCGCGCGGTGAGAACCCGCCGCACTTCGGGCGCGCCGACGTCGCGCTCATCCTGCGCGCCCTCGAGCGCGAGCCCGCGGCGTGTGAGGCGGCGCCGGCGGTGGCGCCGGGCGCGCCGGGCGCGCCCCCGACGCGCGAAGAGATCGTCGAGCACATCACGCGG
>JAIVGV010000431.1 GCA_020201365.1 Acidobacteriota bacterium | reverse complement strand
GCCGACGCAGGCGCTGGAGAGCGAGTCGGCGGCTGCGGCGTTCAGCGTGCGGACGGCGTAGGGCGTCGAGCTGATCTGCTGGCGCGGCGAGAGCGTGGTGAAAGCGCCTGCGCCGCCCGCCGGGCGGACGCCGATCTCTAGAAATCTGTCCGCGCCCGGAAAAGCGCTGACGCCGAAATCTAATAACACGCTGAAGACGCCGCCCGTCACCGCCACGGCGGGCTTCGTCAGCGTCACCGCGGGCTGCGGCTGCTGCGTACCTCCGACGGCGGCGTCCCACAGAGTGAATTGCAGATCGTAGCTGCCGCCGGCGGGCGCACCGCCGTCGGTGAGCCGACCCTGATAGGTGAACGCAGTGGTCTGTGCGCGGGCTGCGCCGGCTAGACAGAGGGTGACGAACAGAGCCGCCGCGAACGACGAGCGCGCGGACTTGGAGTGGGGGCGGTACATATTTAGCTGTTCTCCTCACGCAGCCGGTGTGGGCGGGACGCTCCTTGAATCTTGCTCTGCGGCGTCACCGGCGCTGAATGGATGCCGTTTATAGCACCGCGCCGGACGCGCGGTAACTACGTAGGGATGTAGGGGGGGCGGGGGCGAGACGCCCCGCGCGGCGGCTTAGATCAGGCGCTCGCGCAGGGCTTTGGCGACCGCCTCGGTCTTGGAGTGGACTTGGAGCTTCTGGTAGATGTTCTTCAGGTGGAAGGAGACCGTGTTGGTCGAGATGTTCATCGCGCGGGCGGCGGTCTTGACGTAGTGCCCCTCGACGAGCAGCTTTAAGAGCTCCGTCTCCTGCGGCGTGAGGCGGTACGAGGCGCTCTCCGGCGGGCGGAACTCGCGGAAGAGGCGGGTGACCCGGCGCGCGACCTCCGGCGACATCGGCGCGCCGCCGCCGACCACCTCCTTGAGCGATTCGAGCAGGCGCGCCGGGGGCGTGTTCTTCAGCAGGTAGCCCGTGCCGCCGGCGCACAGGGCGGCGAATATCTGCTCGTCGTTGTCATAGACTGTGAGGGCGAGGATCGGCACTTCCGGGTAGTGAGCGCGCAGGATGGCGATGCCTTCGATGCCCGACATCCCCGGCAGCCCTATGTCCGTGAGGATGACGCCGGGCGCTTCGTCGCCCAGACGCGACAGCGCCGATTCCATGCTGTAGAAGCTTCCGACGCAGCGGAAGCCCGCCGTCCCGTTAATGAGCGCCGTCAGCCCCTCGCGCACCTCGCGCAAATCCTCGATGATGATCACGCTGATGACTTCTACGCCAGGCACGCGGGGCGCGTCGGCGTTGGGGGGTGGGCTCGGCATGGGGAATGCGACAGGCATGAAGCGAAAAGGCAGGCGGGAAGTTACCCGACTTCCCGTCCCCTGTCACCTACCTGTTGAGGTAGGTGAGCGAGCGCCGCGACGAACAGGCGGCGGCGACGACGGCGTTCGCGCGGGCTGAACCCGCCTTCACACCAGCGAGGCGCGCGCGTGCGGGACGCGGAGTCTGACGGTCGTCCCGCGCCCGGCAGCGCTCTCGATTTCCAGCCCCCCGCCGAGCTTCCGCGCGCGCCGGCGCATGTTCGCCAAGCCGTGACCCTCGGCGGCGCCGGCCGTGTCGAAGCCAGTCCCGTCGTCGGAGACCGTCAGGGAGAGCCACGCGTCGTCGGCGCGCAACTCGATCTGCGCGCGCGCGCAACCGGCGTGGCGCGCGGCGTTGTTGACGGCTTCTTTGAAGATGAGGAGCAGATCGCGCCGGACGCCCGCGCCGAGTTTGAGGTTCCGCTCTTCGCCCGGCGCGTCGAACTCCAGCGCGATGTCGCGCAGCGTGAACACCTCGTCGGCGTGGCGGCGCATCCGCCGCACGAGGTCGAGCAAAGAATCTCGTTCCGGGTTGATCGCCCAGACGATGTCGCCCATCGAGGCGACCGACTCGCGCGCGATGTCGGCGATTGACGCCAGCGGGCTCTCCCCGTGCTCGTCGCCGCCGCCGTTGCCGTACTGCCGCTTCGCCACCTCGCTTAAGATCGCGATGCGCGTCAGGTTCGCGCCGATGTCGTCGTGCAGATCGGTGGCGATGCGCGTGCGCATGTCGGCGACCTCCAGCAGGCGCGCGACGCGGTAGCGGTAGAGCGCGTAAGCCGCGCCGACGACGGCGAGCGCCGCGAGCGCCACAAACCACCAGCGCGCCCACACGGGCGGCAGGACGCGGAACGAGACGGAAGCCGGCGCGTCGCTCACGCGCCCGTCGGCATTCACCGCACGCACGAGGAAGCGGTAGCGCCCCGGCGCCAGTCGCGCGTAGGTGACCGTGAGCTGCGCCGAGGGCGCGCTCCACTCGGCGTCCGCGCCTTCGAGCATGTACTGGTAGCGCAGCGACTCGCCGGGCGCGAAGCCGAGGCCCACGAAATCGATCTGCAACTGGCTCGCGCCCGCCGGCAGATCGGGGAGACGCATCTCTGTCTCGCCGAGCGCCGAGACCCGCCGCGCCGCGCCCGCGACGCTCAGGGCCGTGAGCAGCACGGGCGGCGCCGGCGCCTGCCGCTCCGGCTCGGGCTGGAAGCGCGAGAGCCCCTGCGACGTGCCGATCCAGAGCGAGCCGTCGGGCGCGCGGAAGGCTGCGGCGATCCTGCCGCCGGCGAGCCCGTCGGCGGTCGTGTAGTGCTTGACGCGCCCCGTCGCCGGGTCGAGCCGGTCGAGCCCCTGCCCCGTGCCGGCGTAGATGCGCCCGTAAGAGTCTTCGGCGACCGCCGAGACGACGTTGCCGGAGAGACCTTGCGCCGTCGTGTAGCCGGTGAAAGTCGGGCGGGCGGCTTCGGGATCGTCAACACGCACCAGGCCGCTGCGCGCGGAGGCGAGCCAGAGCCGCCCCTCACGATCCGTGTAGATGTCGATGATCGCGCCCGGCGGCACGCCGTCCCGCGCGCCGAAGAAGGCGAACGCGCCGTCGCGGAAGCGCGCGAGGCCCGTGCTGAAGCCGATCCAGACTCCGCCCGCGCGGTCTTCGCCGAACGAGCGCGCGAGGTCGTCGGCGGGCGGGGGCAGGTTCGCCGCGCCCGTGAGATCGCGTAAGGTTTGTGTCTCACGCTCCCAGAGGGCGAGGCCGTTGCCGGCTCTGGCGGTGGAGTAGATGGTCGAGACCCAGATTCGTTCGCGCGAGTCCTCAAAGACGCGGAAGACCTGTCGCGCGCCGAGTGCGCTCTCCCGGCCGAAGAAGTTGAGCGGGCGCGCGCCCTTGATCCCCGTGAAACTGTCCGCGGCGGGGAAGCGGTAAAGCCCCGCCCCGCCCCCTATCCACCACTCGCCGCTGCGGCGGCCTTGCAGCGTCACGCCCTCGCCGACCCAGCCGAAATCTTCTCCCCCCAAGGCGTCGGGCACGAACCACGTGAGGCGCTGCCCGTCGAAGCGACCGAACCGGGGCCAGTAGGTGGCCTGGCTGAGGTTCAGCAGATCGAGCTTGCCGCCGTCGAAGACGCTCGCGCGCTTGTCGCCGAGGACGTAGCCGCGCAGGCACACGCCGCCCGCGCGGTCGGCGAAGACGGAGAAGACCGAGTTGACGCCGTCCTGCTCGTCGTAGGTGACGAAGCCGCTGCGCGACAGCCTCATCGCCCCGGTCCCGCGCGCGCTCCCCAGCCAGAGGTTGCCGCCCGCGTCCTCGCCGAGCGAGGCGACGTTGTGGTCGCTCAGGCCGTTCTTCGTCGTGTAGAGGCGGTAGGGTTTGCCCGCGGCGTCGCCGCCGGGCAGGTATTCGAGGAGCCCGCGCGCGGTGGCCACCCATAGCTTCTGATCGGAGGTCTCGAAGAGCTGGTTGATCCAACCGCTCTGGTCGAAGTCGTGCGGCGAGACCGTCAACTCGACGACTGGCGGCGCGTGCGTCTCGTCGAAGCCGACGCGGAAGAAGCCGGCGTCGCGTGTCCCCGCCCAGAGCTGGCCGCGGTGATCGAGCAGGAGGGTCTGGAGGAAATTGTCCGGCAAGCCTTCGCGGCTCGTGTAGCGCGCCGAGGCTCCGTCCGCCCAGCGCCGGTAGAGTCCGCTCGGCGCCCCTACCCAGAGCGAGCCGAAATGGTCTTCGACCAGGCCGTACACGTAGCGCTGCTCGCCGAACTCCGAAGGCATCCCCACCTCTACGGGCTGAAGCGCGAACCGCCCGCCGAGCTCCGCCAGCCGGTAAACGCCCTTCAGCGTCCCGCACCAGATCGCGCCGTCGTGCCCTTCGGCGAGGACTGTGAACGTGCGCGCGTACCTGTCTTCGTCCTCCGGCACGATCGTCATAAACATCGGCGGCGCGTGCTGCCGCGCTTCGTTCGCGTAGCTCACACGGCTCGCGGGCGCGCCCTGCGGGTCGAAGCGCACGAGCCCGCCGTTTGTCGCCACCCAGTACTCCCCGGCGCGCGTCTCTAAAAGGTCATTGACGCTCGCCTGTGGCAGCCCCTGTGCCGTGCCGTAGCTGGTGAACGTGTAGCCGTCGAAGCGC
>JAIVGV010000259.1 GCA_020201365.1 Acidobacteriota bacterium | reverse complement strand
ACGCGAAGGGGCGCAAGTCCGCCTACGGTAAGTCCGTGCCGCTGCCCCCGGGCACGTACCGCATAGACGTGGTCGTGCGCGACATCAACTCCGGCGCGGCGCTGGTCAAGCGGCTCGGCTTCACCGTGCCGAAGTACGACCCGAAGCAGCTCGCCACCTCGACGCTCGTCCTGGCGGCTCGCTTGCAGTCGCTCTCCGATCAGCCCGCCGTCGGTCAGTTCACCATCGGGCAACTTAAAGTGATCCCGAACCTCGCGGCGACCTACCACCGCGGCGAGCCGCTCGGCGTTTACCTGCAGGTCTATAACGCCGGGATCGATCAGACGACGCTGCGCCCGTCCGTGGACGTGGACTACGTCGTGCTCAAGGGCGACAAGGAGATCGGCAAGATCGCCGAGGACTGGCGCGGCATGAGCGACGCCGGGCAGCGCCTCACGCTCGCCAAACTCCTGACGACCGACCGGCTCACGCCCGGCGAGTACGAGATACAGGTGCGCGTCCGCGACCACGTCTCGGGTCAGTCGCTCACGCAGTCCGGCAAGTTCACCGTCGTGCCGTGAGGCGACGGCGAGGAGCACAAACAAGAGACGGGCGGCAAGCTCCCAACTTGCCGCCCGTCTCTTTTATTCGTGCGGCAGAAAACCGAAGGGAACTAGAACAGCCGCCCCTGATCCGCCGCGCGCTCGCCCCGCCGGAGCGCGTTGACGAGGTGGTGCGCGCGCCGCGTCGGCTCCGGCTGGCGGTAGCCGCCGTCGCACGCGAGCGTCAGTTTGATCGCGCCTTCCAGGTCAATCATGTGCCCCGGCGAGACGTAGATCGGCTGCACGCGCGTCTTCGTCCGCAGCGCCGCGCCGACCGTCTCGCCGTTCTTCGGATCGACCAACGGCGACCAGCTCCCGCGCTCTTCATTCGGCTCCTCGTACTTGCCGACGAGCACGGATTTCGCGCAGCCGAAAGTGGGTCGCCCGATGAGCAGCCCGACGTGCGACGCGATGCCGACGCGGCGCGGGTGCGCGATGCCCTGCCCGTCGAACATCACCGCGTCCGGCTCGGTCTTCAACTTCTCCCAAGCCTCCAACACGCTCGGCGTCTCCCGAAACGACAGCAGCCCCGGCACGTAAGGGAACTTCGACTCGCTCACCACGCCGACCTCCTCGACGACTTCGAGCGACGGCAAGGCGAGCACGACCACGCCCGCATAGACGGTCGTCTCGAACTTGTTGAAAGAGATGTCTGTGCCCGCGACGGTTTTGATC
>JAIVGV010000011.1 GCA_020201365.1 Acidobacteriota bacterium | reverse complement strand
GTCAACGACACGGATCGGATGAGCTTCGGCGGGCCGCAGTGGTACGTCCGCTCGCCCGAAGAGATGGCGCAGATTTTCGCTGGTCTCTGCCCCGACGCGGTCTCTCGCACGGCGGAAGTCGCGGAGATGTGCAACTTGAAACTGCCGCTCGGCGAGAACCACCTGCCCGTCTTCCCGATCCCGCGCGAGCACGCCGAGCTGACGACCGACGAGTATTTCGAGAAGGTGGTGCGCGAGGGCTACGAGAAGCGGCGCGCGACGCTCTGGGAGCGGATGCACGCGGACGGCACGCTCAAGCACAGCCTGGCGGAGTACCAGTCGCGCATCACGCGCGAGATCGAGATGATCAAGCAGATGGGCTTCCCCAGCTACTTCCTCATCGTCTGGGACTTCATCAAGTTCGCCAAAGACCGCAACATCCCCGTCGGACCGGGTCGCGGCTCCGCCGCCGGATCGCTCGTCGCTTACTGTCTGGAGATCACGGACGTTGACCCCATCCAGTACGATCTCCTCTTCGAGCGCTTCCTCAACCCCGAGCGCGTCTCGATGCCCGACATCGACATAGACTTCTGCGTCCACGGTCGCGCCGAAGTCATCAACCACGTCACGCAGCTCTACGGGCGCGACTCCGTCTGCCAGATCATCACTTTCGGCACGATGGCTTCGAAAGCCGCGATCAAGGACGTGGGGCGCGCGCTCGACATGCCCTACGCCGACGTGGAAAAGATCGCGAAGCTCATCCCGCCGCCCATCCGCGGGCGCAACGTCTCCATCGAGCAGGCGATGGAGATGGTGCCGGAACTCAAACAGTCTTACGAATCGGACGCGCAGGTCAAGAAGGTGATCGAGATCGCGCGGCGTCTGGAAGGCTGCGCGCGCCACTCTTCCGTGCACGCGGCGGGCGTCGTCATCTCGCCCCGCCCGCTCGAAGAGATGATCCCGGTCGCGGTCAACAACAAGCAGGAGCTGACGACCCAGTTCGAAATGTCCGATCTTGAGAAGACCGGGATGCTCAAGATGGACTTCCTCGGCTTGACGACGCTCTCGATCATCAACCAGTGCTGCAAGACGATCAGAGAGCTGCACGGGCGCGAGATGGACTGGTCGCAAGTCCCGCTCGACGACGCGAAGACCTATGAGCTGTTCGCACAGGGGCATACAGAAGCCATATTCCAATTCGAGTCGTCGGGGATGATGGAGATTTGCCGCAAGCTCCGACCGAAGTCAATCGAAGACCTCTCGGCGCTGAACGCGCTCTACCGTCCGGGTCCGATCGACGGCGGGATGATCGACGACTACATAGACCGCTACCACGGTCGCAAGCCCGTCGAGTACCTGACCGACGAGATGGAGGAGATTCTTTCTAACACCTACGGCATCCTCGTCTATCAGGAACAGATCATGCAGCTCGCGCAGCGGCTCGGCGGCTACTCTTTAGGCGAAGCCGATCTGATGCGCCGCGCGATGGGCAAGAAGAAGCGCGAGGAGATGGCGGTCCACGAGGAGAAGTTCATCGCCGGGTGTGTGAAGAACAAGATTCAGAAGAAGAAGGCGCGCGAAATCTTCCGCCTCATGGCGCAGTTCGCCGACTACGGCTTCAACCGCTCGCACTCGGTCGCCTACGCGCACGTCGCCTACCAGACCGCTTACCTGAAGGCGCACTACCCCGAACACTTCTACGCGGCGGTGATGACTTACGTGACGGACGACGCGGCGAAGATTTTCAAGTACGCCTCGGAGCTGCGCGCGCAGGGGATCAGGATGCTGCCGCCGGACGTGAACGAGTCCTACTCGGGCTTCACGCCGGTCGCGGGCGCGATCCGCTACGGGCTGACCGCGATCAAGGGGCTCGGACAATCGGCGGTCGCCGCCATCGTCGAGGCGCGCGCGGCGAGCCCGTTCACCTCGATCTTCGACTTCGCCTCGCGCGTCGGCGAGAAGGGCGCAGGGAAACGCGTGCTCGAAAGCTTGGTGTGCGCGGGCGCGTTCGACTCGCTGAAGCCCGCGGGCGAGACCGCGCACCAGTGGCGCGCGCGCCTGCACGCGACGGTGGATCGAGCGTTAGAACGTGGCGCGAGAGAGAGGAAGGCGCGCGACCGCGGTCAGGCGGACATGTTCGGCGCGGCGTTCGGCGCGCGGATGAACGGCGGCGCGGGCGCGGACGAGCAGCCCGTCCCCGCCTCGCAGGCTCCGGCGTGGTCGCACAGGGAGCTGCTCGCCAACGAGAAGGCGGCGGTCGGCTTCTACGTCTCCGGTCACCCGCTCGAAGACTACGCCGAGAAGATCGGGCAACTGAACTGCACGCCCCTCGGCGAACTCTCGGACGTCGAGCCGAACTCGCGCGTCCGCGTCGCGGGCGTCGTCTCAGACTACACCGTGCGCACGACGAAGAAGGGCGACCCTTACGCCTTCTTCCGCCTCGAAGACGCGAGCGGCGCAGGGATAAAGTGCGTGCTCTGGCCCGAAGCCTACAAACAGAAGGGCAAGGAGGCGGCGAACGACGCGGCGCTCCTCGCGGTCGGTCGTCTCGACGGCGGGAACGAAACTTCCCTAAGCGTCATCTGCGACGAGGTGACGCGGCTCGAAACGGCGCGCGTGCCGACGAATCAGGTCGTCACCGCGCGGCGAGGCGGCAAGTCAATTCCGCAGGCGGTCGCGCTGGAATTTCCGGCGGGCGCGGACGCGCGGGCGCTCGGCGAAGCCGTCATCGAGATACTCGTCGCCAACCGCGGCGAGTGCGAGGTCTTCATCGAACTGCCGGTGGGCGAGGGTCGCCACGTCGTCCGCGCGAAGGCGGCGCGCTTCATCAAAGTCCACCCCACGCAGTCTCTACGCGACGCGCTCCACGAGCGCGGCGTCCGCGTCCGTCTCATTGACGCCGCGCCGCCCGCCTGACCTCCCGCCGCGAGAGCGTGCAGACCGCCGCCGTTTGGTCTCGCGGCGAATTTCGGCTAAACTCCCGGCACACGTTCTCCCACAGGTGCACAAATCTTTACGGACAGGAGTATCTACATGAAGAGGAATAGAGGCAGCCTTCTTTTCGCCTTCTTGCTGCTCGCGGCTCTCGCGTGCGGTTCGTTCGCCTCCGGCGCGGCGGCGCGGGAGAAGCAGAATTCCAACAAGTCGCTCAAGAGCGAAGCCAAGATCAGCATGAAGGAAGCGCGCGCCAAGGCGCTTGAGCGCGTGCCCGGCGGGCGCGTCAAGGCGGGCGAGTTGGAGCGCGAGAAAGGAAGGCTCATTTACTCTTTCGACATCCGCCCCGCGAAGGGCAGCGGGATCGACGAAGTGCAGGTTGACGCGATCACCGGCGAGATCGTCTCCGTCGATCACGAGACGCCCGCGAAGGAAGCCACCGAGAAGCGCCAAGAGACAAAACATAAGAAGCACTGAGCGCGCGGCACGGGCAAGACTGATCCCGCCGACTTCGAGGGCTCGCAGGCGTGTCTCGCGAGGTGTTCGGTTGAGAGTCCACTACCCATCGGGCGCGGAGGCGCGCGCCGGCAACCGCGCGCGCCTCTTCGCCTGCGCCCCCTTCCTCGCCCTCCTCGCGCTCTCCGCGACGCACGCGCGCGCGCAGTCTCAAAATCCCGCGCACGCCGCACGCCCCGCGTCGCCCGCGACGACCGCGCGGCAAACCGCGCAGACTCCGACGCCGCAGCCGACTCCCGTCCCGCAGGCGACGCCTCAAGCGCAGCCGATCCCTCCGCCGTCTCCGACGCCGACGCCCTCAACGTCGCCGATTCCGCCCGCGCCGTCCGCCGAGCCCTTCGTGCTGCCGACCGACACGGCGCAGGAGGACGGCTTGAGCTTCGAGCAGCTCTACGAGATCGCCGCGCGCGACAACCTGCACCTGCGCGCCGTGCGCGCGCGCCACGCCGTCGCCGAGGCGGGCGTGAGGATCGCGGGCGAGCGACCGAACCCGGAGCTGAACGTCGCCTACACGCGCTCCGAGCCCCGCCTGAACACGACCGTCACGCAGCCCATCGAGATCGGCGGTCAGCGCGCGCGCCGCGTCGAGGTCGCGCGCAACGAGCTGCGACTCTCCGACATGGACGTTGACGCGGCGCTGCGCGACCTGCGCCACGACCTGCGCGTCGCCTACTTCAACTTGGCTCTCGCGCGCAACGCGCGCGATCTCGGTCGCCGCGTCGTCGAGCAGGCGAACCGGCTCGTCGGAATAGCCGAGGCGCGCTTCGCCGCGGGCGACGTGGCGCGGTTCGAGGTCTTGCAGGCTCGCCTCGCCGCCGCGCGCGCCGCCGCCGATCTCACGCGGCTCGAAAACAACGAGCGCGTCGCCTTAGCCGCGATCAACCAGCTCTTAAACCGCGCGCCCGACGCGCCGCTCCCGCTCGCCGTCTCGCTCTTCGTCGCGCGCCCGCCCGTCAGCACCCCTCAGCTCATCGGGCAGTCGCTCGCGCAGAACGTCGAGCTGCGCCAAGCCGAGCAGCAGATCGCGACCGAGCAGAGCCGCCTGCGCCTCGCGCGCGCCGAGCGCATTCCGACGCCCTCGATCGGACCCGGCATCGAAGCCATCGATCCGTCGCTGCCGCACAACTACGCGTGGACGATGCAGGTCACCGTGCCGCTCCCCGTTTTTAATCGCGGCAACGCCGAGGTCGCGCGCAGCAACGCGCTCGTCGAGCAGTTGACCCTGGAGCGCGACGACGCGCGCCAGCGCATCTCCGCGCTGATCGGTCAGGCGTCGCTCCGGCTCGAAGCCGCGCGCCAGCAGGTCGATCTCTACGAGACGAGGTTGCTGCCCGACGCCGAGCGAGTCCGCGCGCTCGCCGAAGAAGCCTACCGCGCGGGCGAGACCGGACTCCTGCCCGTCATAGACGCGCAGCGCAGCGCGCTCGAAATCCGTCAGGGCTACCTGCAAGCCCTCTTCGACTACCAGAGCGCGCTCGCCGATCTCGAACAGACCGCGGGCGTGCCGCTGCGTTGAACGGAAACGACACGAAGATGAGCGACAAGCGAGACAACGTCGAAGAGACGACGACGACACGCGCCGCGTCCGGCGACGGCTCGTCGCGCGCGGCTGACGGCTCGCCGCGCGCGACCGTCGAGACTGCCGAGACGTTCGAAACCTACACGCGGCGACCGCGCCGACTCTCGACCGCCGCGCTCGCCGCCGCCGCCGCCGCTTTGATCTTGATCGCGCTCGTCGTCGTCCTCGTCGTCCGCAGCCGCAGCTCGGACGAGGCGGAGGTCGAGCCGGTCGTCGAGGTCGAGGTGGCTACGCCCGCGCGCGCCGAGTTGCGCGAGTACGTCGAGGGGACGGGCACGCTCAACGCGCTGCCGGGTCACGAGGCGAGCTTCAGCGCGGCGACCGCGGGTCGCGTCGCCCGCGTGCTCGTGCAGGTGGGAGAGCACGTGCGCGCCGGGCAGGTCGTCGCGGAGCTCGATCGCGCGGTGCTCGCGGCGACCGTGAGGCAGCAGGCTGCCGCCGTGCAGCAGGCGCGCGCGCAAGCCGCGCAGGCGCGCGCCGCCGCGGGCAACCAGGCGCCCGTCACGACCGATCAGATCAGGCAGGCGGAGGTCGCGCTGACGCAGGCGCGCGCGCAGGAGACGCAGGCGCAGAACGATCTCAACCGCCTGCAAACTTTGTTCGAGCGCGGCATCTCGGCGCGTAAGGAGGTCGAGGCGGCGCGCACGCAGCTCGCCGTGCAGACCGCGGCGGTCAGGCAGGCGGAAGCCGCGCTCGCGGCGGCGCGCGTCACGGCGGCGCGGGGCGTCGGCGAGGTGCGCACGCAGGCGGCTGTGACGGCGGGCGGCGTCTCTGCCGCCGAAGCCGCGCTGCAAGTCGCCAGCGCTGAACTCGCGCGCGCCTCAATCGTCTCGCCGATCACGGGCACGGTGACGAAGCGCGCCGTCAACGACGGCGAGACGGTTGACCCGGCGACGCCCGCCTTCGAGGTGATTGACTCGTCGTCGCTCGACTTGGTAGCGAACCTTCCCGCGCAGTACCTCGGTCGGATCAGGACGGGCGACCTGGCGGTCGTCAAAGTCGAGCCCTTCCCCGATAGAGAGTTCGAGGGCGGCGTCGTGCAGGTCGCGCCCGCGGTCGATCCCGCGACGAACACGGTCGCCGTGCGCGTGCGCCTGCCGAACCCTTCGGGCGAGCTTCGCGCGGGGCTCTTCGCCGACGCGCGCATCGCCGTCGAGGTTCACGCGAACGCGCTCGCCGTGCCCGAGGCGGCGCTCGTCGTCGAGGGCGACGACACATTCGTCTTCGTCCCGAAGGCGGACTCGACGGTCGAGAAGCGAAAAGTGACCGTCGGCATACGCGACGCCGGGCGCGCCGAGATCACCGACGGCTTGAAGGACGACGAGCGCGTCGTCACCACCGGCGCGTTCGGACTCGGCGACGGCACGAAGATCAAGATCGTCGAGCCGTCAACGGAAGGCGAAGAGGGCGGCGAGAAGAACGCGAACGGCGAGAAGAAAGATCAGAACGCGAACGAGAAGGGCGCGGCAAAGCCGCCCGCCGGGGACGAGAAGAAGTGAACCTCGCGCGCTTCACTGACAGGCATCACAAGGCGACCTACCTGGTCGTCGCGCTCTTGTGCGTCGCGGGGCTCTACGCGGCGACGCAGTTGCCTTCGAGCATCTACCCGGAGGTCGAGTTCCCGCGCATCATCATCGTCGCCGAAGGCTCGCAGCTCGAGCCGCGCAACATGGTGACGGCGGTGGCGCGTCCGCTGGAGAACGCCGTCAGCGAGTTGCAGGGCGTGCAGATCGCGCGCGTGACGACGCGTGCGGTGCGCGGCTCGGCGGAAATCTCCGTCCAGTTCGCGCCCTCGACCGACATGCAGCTCGCGCTGCAACTCGTCCAAGCGAAGATCGCGGAGGTGCAGCCGGAGCTGCCCACGGGCTTGGACGTGAGCGCGGAGCGTTTGACGCCTTCCGTCTTCCCGATCATCAGCTACAACGTCACGGGCGCCGCGCCCGCGACCTTGCGCGATCTCGCGACCTACACGATCCGCCCGCGCCTCGCGCGCCTGCCCGGTGTGGCGCAGGTTCGCGTCGAGGGCGGCGACGTGCGCGAGATCGAGATCGTCGTCGCGCCCGAAAGGCTCGCTGCGAATCACCTGACGATCAACCAGATCGAGGACGCCGTCGCGCAGACCTCGGCGGTCTCTTCGGTCGGTCGCGTGAGCCGCGACTACCAGCAGTACAACGTGCTCGCGACGGGCGAGGCGCTGTCGCTCGAAGACATCAAGCGGATCGTCGTCTCCACCCCGAGCAGCGGCGACAACAAAAAGACGGAGGACAACGGCGCGGATCGCGCGCCCGTCCGCGTCGGCGACGTGGCTGAGGTGCGCTACGGCGCGGAGGATCGCACGAGCATCTTCACGGGCGACGGCGTGCCCGCCGCGTTGGTGAGCGTGACGCGCCAGATCGGCGGCAACACCGTCGAGATCGCCGACGAAGTTGACGGCGTGATAAAGGAACTTCAGCCGCAACTGCCCAAAGGAGTGAAAGTCGAGCGCGTCTATAATCAAGCGGCGCTCGTGAGCGCGTCCATCGCCAACGTGCGCGACGCGATCATCATCGGCGGACTCCTCGCCGTCGTCGTGCTCTTAGCCTTCCTCGGTCACGTCCGCATCACGATCATCGCGGCGACGACGATCCCGCTCACGGTCGTCATCACCTTCTTCTTCATGCGGCTCTTCGGGCAGACCTTCAACCTGATGAGCCTCGGCGGCATCGCCGTCGCCATCGGGCTCGTGATCGACGACGCCGTGGTCGTCGTCGAAAACATCGAGCGCCACCTGCGACGCCGCACGGTCGAGAACCGGCGCGACGCGATCTACGGGAGCGTCGGCGAGCTGACCGCCGCGGTCATCGGCTCGACGCTCACCACCGTCGTCGTCTTCCTCCCGCTCGTCCTGCTCGAAGGCGTGACGGGTCAGTTCTTCTCCGCCCTCTCGGTCGCGCTCACGGTCGCCGTCCTCGTCTCGCTCGTCCTCGCGTTAACTTTAATCCCGCTCCTCGCCGACCGCTTCCTCCCGCGCACAGCCGCCGACGACGCCCCGCCGCTCCCCCCGACGCGCGACGACAGCCGCGTCGAGCCGGAAGACGAGGAGGGCGCGATGACCTACGACGAGTCGCGCCTGACGCGCGGCGGGCGCATCGCGGCGCGCATACAGCGCCTGCTCGCGTCGGTCGAGCGCCGCTACGTCGCCGCGCTCGATTTCGTCTTCGCGCACCGCCGCGCCGCGATCCTCGCGACGCTCGCCGCCGTCGCGTTGGGCGCGCTCGTTTACACGCGGCTCGAAACCGGATTCCTGCCCGAGATGGACGAGGGCGGCTTCGTGCTCGACTACCGCCTGCCGCCCGGCACGTCGCTCGCCGAGACGAACCGCGTCGTCTCCGAGATCGAGGGCGTCTTGAAAGAGACGCCCGAAGTCGCCGCCTTCTCGCGCCGGACGGGGTCGCAGCTCGGCTTCTTCGCCACCGATCCGAACGCGGGCGACATCCTCGTGCGACTGAAAGATAATCGCCGACGCGACTCCGACGAGATCATCAGCGACATACGCGAGGACGTGGAGCGGCGCTACCCGCAGGCGAACGCCGAGTTCGTCAAGCTGCTCGAAGACGTGATCAACGATCTCGCGGGCGAGCCGCGCCCCGTCGAGATCAAGCTCTTCGGCAACGATCTGCCGACGCTGCAAAAGACAGCCGCCGAACTCGGCGAGCGTGTGGAGAAGATTCAGGGCGTCGTCGAGATGTACAACGGCGTCGCCGCGGGCGCGCCCGAACTCGTCGCGCGCGTCGATCCCGTCCGCGCCGCGCGCGCCGGGTTGACCGTGCAGGCGATCTCGCAGCAACTCAACGACGCTCTGATCGGTCACCGCGTCGCGCAGGTGAAAGAGGGCGACAGACTGACGGGCGTGCGCGTGCGACTGCCCGACGACACGCGGTTCGACTTCGCGAAGATCAGCAACGTCCCCGTCACGACGCCTTCGGGCGTGACGCAGCCGCTCTCAGCCTTCGCCGACATCGAGCGCGAGGCGGGGCAGAGCGAACTCGTCCGGCAGGATCAGCGGCAGATGGTCGAGATCACGGCTGGCTTAGAGAAGCGCGATCTCGGCTCGGCGATCAAGGACGTGCGCGCGATCATCTCGAAGACCGACCTCCCGCCCGGCGTGACCTACGAGCTCGGCGGGCAGTACGCGAGCCAGCAGACGGCGTTCACGGGCCTGCTCATGGTCTTCGGTCTCGCGCTCGCGCTCGTCTTCGTCGTCCTCGTCGTGCAGTTCCGCTCCTACACCGAGCCGCTCGTCATCCTCTTCGCCGCGCCCGTCTCGCTCGTCGGCGCGCTCATCGCGCTGCTCGTGACGCGCACGCCGCTCAACATCTCCTCGTTCATGGGGCTCATCATGCTCGTCGGGCTCGTCGTCAAAAACGGCATCATCCTGCTCGACTACCGTGACAAGCTGCTCGAAGAGCGCTCGCTCTCGATGCGCGCCGCGCTGCGCGAGGCGGGGCGCGTGCGCCTGCGACCGATCCTGATGACGACGCTCTGCACGATCTTCGGTCTGCTCCCGCTCGCGGTCGGACTCGGCGCGGGCGCGGAGCTCCAACGACCGCTCGCCGTCGCCGTCATCGGCGGGTTGACGCTCTCGACCTTCGTCACGCTCCTCGTCGTCCCCACGCTCTCCCTGCAGATCGAAGAAGCCGGAGCGCGCCGTCGCCTGCGCCGCCGCTCACGCCTCGAAGTTAAGGAGGCTCGAACATGAAGTCTGAACCCGCGCACACGCGCGCGCGCGCGCCGCTCGCGCTCGCGCTGCTCTTCGCATCGTCACTCTGCGCGTCGGCGCAGAACGCCCCGCGCGCGAACGCGACGGCGACGAAGTCCATCGCCGAGACCGAGATCACCGAAACGACGCGTATGGACGCGACGGATCACGCGACAAGTTCTCAAGAATCCCCGACCGCGACCTCTCAAACGTCGCCTTCGCCAACGTCGCCGACGCCGAGCGAGTCGCCCACGCCTTCGCCGCGCGCCGGCAGCCGCGCGACGCCCGAACACGACTTCTTCAAAAACATCCTGCGCGATCAGCGCGCCATCTGGACTTCGCCGTTTCACCTGAACCGCGGCGACGCGCGCTGGCTCCTGCCGCTCTCGCTCTCGTCCGCCGCGCTGTTCGCCACGGATCAGGAGACGGACGAGTTCGGTCAGAGCCGCAGGCGCGCGCGAATCAGCAGAGACGTAAGCATGGCGGGCAGCATCTACACGACCGCGGGCGTCGCCGCCGCCTTCTACCTCGCGGGTCGCGCCGCGCATAACGAGCGCGCGCGCGAGACGGGCGTCCTCGGCGCGGAGGCGCTGGTTGACGCCGGCGTGGTCTTCTCCGTCCTGAAGAACGTCACGCAAAGGCAGCGCCCCGGTCACGACGAAGGGCAGGGCGAGTTCTTCGAGCGCGGGCACTCGTTCCCTTCCGGTCACGCGACCGGCGCGTGGGCGCTCGCCACCGTCGTCGCCAACGAGTACAAGTCGCACCGCGCCGTCGAGGTCAGCGCCTACGCGCTCGCGACAGCCGTCAGCGTCTCGCGCTTCACCGGGCGCAACCACTTCCTGAGCGACGTGCTCGTCGGGAGCGCCATCGGCTACGGCGTCGGTCGCTACGTCTACCGCGCGCACCACGACGCGGCGCTCGACGGCGACGACTCCGCGGCCGCTCCGCGACCGAGACGCAAACTTCTGCCGCAGCAGATCGCGCCCGGCTACGACCCGCGCGAGCGCGCCTACGGCGTCGCGCTCGGCTGGGACTTTTAAGGCGATGTACGCGCGCGCATGCCCCGCTTTCGTCGCCGCACGCGCCGTCGCCGACGTAATCTCGTCGCCGTTCGTTCCTCGTCACCGCTCGTCGCGGACTGGTCATCTTTCGCAATGAACAAAGCGCCTGCAATTTTTCGGAGGAGACCCACATGAACACTCGTCGCTCGCTCAAACTCTTCGCCTGCCTCGTCGCCACCGCCGCCGCCGTCGTCGGCGCGTCGTCGCTCGCGCCCCGCGTCGCCTCGGCGCGCGCGGGCTACCACGTCGCCAAGACCTACAAGCTCGGCGGCGAGGGCGGCTGGGACTTATTTACGGTCGACGCTGCCGCGCGGCGTATCTACATCTCGCGCTCGACGCACGTGATGGTAGTTGACGCCGACACGGGCGCGGTCGTCGGCGACATCCCCGACACGCCGGGCGTGCACGACATCGCGCTCGCCCCCGAACTCGGCAAGGGCTTCACTTCGAACGGCAGGGGCGGGAGCGTCACGGTCTTCGACACGAAGACCCTGAAGACGCTCGCCACGGTCAAGGTCGGGCAGAACCCGGACGCGATGACCTACGACGCCGCTTCGGGTCGCGTCTTCGTCTTCAACGCTGCGAGCAATGACGCGACCGCCGTTGACGCCAAGACTGCGACGGTCGCGGGCACGATCCCCTTAGGCGGCAAGCCCGAGGCGGGCGTCTCGGACGGGCGCGGGCACGTCTTCGTTAACATCGAGGACAAGAGCGAGATCGTTGACATTGACTCGCGCAAGCTCACCGCCGGGGCGCACTGGTCGCTCGCGCCGTGCGAGGAGCCGACCGGGCTCGCGATGGATCGCAAGCGCCGGCGGCTGTTCGCCGGATGCGGCGGCAACAAGATGATGGCGGTCGTCAACGCCGACACGGGCAAGCTCGTCACCACGCTCCCCGCGGGCGCGGGCATTGACGCCGCGGGCTTCGACCCCGCGACCAATCTCGCCTTCGCCTCGGGCGGCGACGGCACGCTCGCGGTCGTGCACGAGGACTCGCCCGACAAGTACACCGTCACCGAGACGGCGCAGACGCAGCGCGGCGCGCGCACGATGTCGGTTGACTTGAAGACGCACCGCGTCTATCTCATCACCGCCGAGTTCGGACCGCCGCCGCCCGCCACGCCCGAACGCCCGCGACCGCGACCGTCAATCGTGCCCGGTTCGTTTACGTTGATCGTGATGGAGAAGTAACATTCAACTCGGTCGCAACGCGAGACGTGATCGATGACCGTAGGGGCAGGGCTTGTCCCTGCCCGCCGCGACCGCGAGGGCGCTTAAACGGTTGTTAGCCTCTGCTGTCGTTGAACGATCGCGGATCGGTTTAGCGTGCTCCCGCGCGCTGCGGGCAGGGACAAGCCCTGCCCCCACAGTTATCGTGCTGAAGCGGAAGGGATCGAGTAATGGATCGTCTAAAGGATAAGGTCGCGCTCGTGACGGGCGCGTCGAGCGGCATCGGCAAGTCAATCGCGACGCGGTTCGCGCAGGAGGGCGCGCACGTCGCCGTCAACTACCGACCGGGCAGCGCTAAAGACCACGACGCCGCGCTCGCCGAGGTCGCGTCGTTCAACGCGACGGCGACGGCGGTCGAAGCGGACGTGAGCAAGCGCGAGGATGTCGAGCGCATGATCGCGCAGGTCGTCGAGAAGTTCGGGCGACTGGACATCTGCGTGAACAACGCCGGCATAGAGATCAAGCGACCGTTCCTCGAAGTCTCGGACGACGAGTGGAACAAGGTCGTCGCGGTGAACCTCTACGGCTGCTTCGTCGTCAGCCAGGCGGCGGCGCGCGCGATGGTGAAGCGTGGCGGCGGCGGCAAGCTCATCTTCATCTCGTCCGTTCACGAGGACATCCCGTTCCCCGAGTACACGGCTTACTGCGCGTCGAAGGGCGGCGTGCGGATGATGATGAGGAATCTCGCGATGGAACTCGCGCCGTATCGTGTCAACTGCAACAACATCGCGCCCGGAGCCATCGCGACGCCCATCAACCAGTCGGTGCTCGAAGACCCGCAGGCGAAGCAGAACGCGATCAGCGAGATTCCGTGGGGGCGCTTCGGCACGCCGGAAGAGGTCGCGTCGGTCGCGGTCTTCCTGGCGTCGGACGAATCCGAGTACGTCACGGGCAGCACCTACTACGTTGACGGCGGGCTCACGCAGCAGGTGACGGCGTACTGAGCGGATATTCAGTTCGGAAAAAAAATTTAACGCGCGGCGAAGGTCTGCCGCGGACGAGTCAACGCGCTAAAAAGTCGCCACGGCAAACGACTGTGATAAGGTGATTTCCACGTCCCGTTCGCGGGTCGCGTTTGCCTTTCTGAAAAGGTATCATCCGGTTGTCGGAAGTGTCGCCGCGGGTGCAACCGACGAGACCGCGCGGCATCTAAAGTATTGACCGACGAGACGCGCGCGAGCGACAATGCGCGGTAGATCGAGACGGTCACGTTGAAGGTCGCAGGTACACCCCCCACAGCAAGCTCCCCCGTCCGAGTTGTCCGCTCTCGTCAGCCAGGAGGAATCAATGAACCTGACTCGCCATACTGTTCGCCGCGGCTTCGTCGCCCTCTTCGCCGTCTTCGCGCTCGCCGTCGCGTCCTACGCGAAGGGCAACGCGCAGTTCCCCAACGTCAAGATCAAGAACTTCGGTCAGATGGACGCGCGCTTCTTCCGCGGCGCGCAGCCCAAGCCCGAGGACTACAAAGACCTCGCCGCGCTCGGCGTCAAGACCGTGATTGACCTGCGCGACGATCCGACCGACTACGAGAAGGCTGACGTCGAAGCGCTCGGCATGAAGTACGTCAACATCGCCGTCGAGGACAAGCACGCGCCGCAGGAAGCGCAGATCGCGGAGTTCCTCAAGCTCGTCAACGATCCGGCGACCGGCAAGTTCTACGTCCACTGCGCCGGCGGGCGTCACCGCACGGGGATCATGGGCGCGGTCTATCGCTTCAACTTCTACGGCTGGAACTTCGATCAGGTCTATGCCGAGATGAAGCAGTACGACTTCTACACCTCGTGGGGACACGGCGACCAGAAGAAGTACGTCGAGGATTACTGGCAGGGTATCCAGTCGGGACAGATTCACCTGCTCGGCACGAACGTCGCCGCGGCTGCCGCCGCGACCAGCGGTCACTAAACGCGAGCCGCCTAACCTCCGACGGAAGGCGCGAAGAGGGTCGCACTCAAGCGAGTGCGACCCTCTTCGTTTGCGTGTGTTACGGCGGCGGCGCGCGCCTCACTGGTAGATGTAGTCGCGGCTCTTCTGCTGATCCCACTCGATGCTCTCGACGTTCGTGGGGTCGGCTTGCATGATCTCCTCGTTGACGGCGTCGGTCGTCACGTTGAGCGGCATCTGGACGAAGTACATGACGCAGCCGACGGGCTCGCCCTCGTCGGGCGGGTTGATCTGCCGCACCTCGCCCCCGAGCCCGCGCCGCTTGAAGATCGCTTCGAGCGCCGCTTGGGTGCGATCCGTGTCGCGCGTCTTGACCGTCAACTCCATCGCGCGGAAAGCCTGCTCCTCCTGCTTGCGCTCCAACAGCCAGAGCAGCGCGAGGACGAAGAACGCGAGGACGATGGCCACGTCTATGCGCCCGACGCCGGTGGCGAGACCGATGGCGAGGCTTAAGAGCAGCACGACGGTCTCCTTCGGGTCGCGGATGTTCGTGCGGAAGCGGACGAGCGAGGCGGCGGCGAAGATGCCGAAGGCGCGCGCGGCGTTGTCGCCGACGACCATCATCAGCCCGGAGGCGACGATGGCTAAGAGGATCTGCGTCTGCGCCACGTAAGGGTTGCGCTGCACGAGCGTCGCGCTCGGGCGCGGGCGGTAGGCGAGCATCCCGGCGAGGAGCGTGGCGAGGAGCAGGCGCAGAAGGATGCGCGGCACGGTCACCGTCCAGCTCTCGTGCGGCGTGAACGTCGCCCCGCGCTCGAAGCCGATGGCGTCCCAGAACGACCCGTTCCCGTTGCCGCCGCGCGCCGCCGCCGCGTCCTCGTCCGCCGACTCGTCCGCCTTCGCTCTCTTCTCGCCCCTGTCGGTCTTACCTTCGCGGCGCGTGTCCGCGCTGCCGTTGTCGTTCGCGTTGACGTTCGCCGCCGTCGCCGTCTGGCTCGACGCGACGTCGGCGGGCTGCGCCGCCGGCGTCGCGTCCTGCCGCCGCGACGAGCCCGCGAGCGACCAGATGATCGCGGCGAGCGCGAACCCTAAGACAGCCGCGACGAGCGCGACGAAGACGATCTGCTGCGTGCCCCTTCTCATCATTCAAACCCCGTCCGAATTAAGACGCGCCCGCCTCGGTCTCAGCGACGCGCCGCCGCGGGCGCCCGCCCCGTGGCGACGCCCGTCGCCTGTGCCAGCTCGTTCGCGCGCGCGCGCACGGCTGAGGTGAGCGTCTGCACTTCGGCGGGCGAGTAGTTCGCCGCGCGGAAGGCGTCGGCGATCTGCCGGTCGCTCAGCCTCACGAGCAGGCTCGCGAGCCAGCGCCCCTCCGAGACGCGCAGGTCGTCGAAGAGCCCCTGGCTCTTCCCCTTGTAGAAGAGGAACAGGCGGTCGCCCTTGACCTCTTCGACGAAGGCGTCCGCGCTGTAGTCCGCCGGATCGTTGCGGTTGCGCCTGATCCTCCAGACGACGGGCAGGTCAGACTTGACCTGACCGAACGTCGCGCCGAGATCGCTGACGATGTATTGCAGCTCGTCGCGACCGCCCTCGCCGCGGACTAACAGCACCTTGTTGTTCGCGTCCTTGATGTCCCAGTTGTTCAAAAGCGCCATCAGGATGATGAGCCCGCGCAGCTCCTTCGTGCCGCTGAAGGGGTTGGCGTCCCACTTCCACTCGTCGAGCCGCTTGACGTTCTCGGGGCGCGCCTCGAAACGGACGTTGGCGAGACCATTGCCCGCGCAGCGCTCCGCGTCTTTGGGCGGCGCGGGCGCGCCCGCTATCGAGACGCACGGCGCGAGGTAGTTGATCTCGGTCGCGTAGCCGAGCGCCCACACGAGCCGCACGGCGGCGGTCTCCGCCTGCGCCTCCTTGCCGATCTTCGCCACCCACGTGCGCCCCGCGCCGTCGCGCACGCGGTACTTCGTCGAGTAGCCGCCCGCCTCCCGTTTGACGAACGTGACGCGCGACAGGTCAGGCTTCAGAGCCTCGCCGCCCGGTCCCCAGAAGAGATCGCGCGCGGGCAGGTCGTCGGGCGCGCGCCACAGCACGGGCGTGCCGCGCGCGGCTTCCTTCCCCGACTTCTTCTGCGCGACGCCGGGCTGCGTCGCACAACCGAGCGCGAGCGCCAGCACCAAGAAACTTACGAACGCCTTACTTCCCTTAACTCGCAAACCGTCCCTCCTAACTG
>JAIVGV010000157.1 GCA_020201365.1 Acidobacteriota bacterium | reverse complement strand
CTACCTCTTCCCGGACACCTACAACTTCCCGCCGAACACGACCCCGCGCGACATGATCGCGACGATGGTGCGCCGCTTCCGTCAGGTCTGGGACGGGAAACTCGCGGACGAGGCGCGCGCGTCAAATCGGAGCGCGCGCGAGATCGTCACCGTCGCGTCGCTCGTCGAGACGGAGGCGAAGCTCGCGGAGGAGCGCCCCGTAGTCGCCTCGGTCATCTACAACCGAATCCAGCGCGGCATCCCGCTCGGCGTTGACTCGACCGTCATCTACGCCTCGAAGCTCGCGGGCAGGTGGCGCGGCGACGGCAAGGTCTACCAGAGCGACCTCGACCGCGACTCGCCCTACAACACGCGCAAGGTGAAGGGGCTCCCACCCGGTCCCATCGCCAGCCCCGGCGCTCGCTCGCTCGAAGCGGCGCTGCGACCCGCCGAGACCGACTACCTCTACTATGTCCGCGAGCCGTCGCGTAACGACGGCGCGCACAACTTCTACGACAACGAAGCCGACTTCCAGCGCGGCGTCCAAGCGCTGCGCGCGTGGGAGCGTGACCGCGACGCGCGAGTCGCCGCCAACACGAACGTCAGCGCGAACACGAACGCGGGCGCGAATCTAAACTCGGTGCCTTAAGCGGGAGGAACTGGAGTTTCGTCCGGCGGCGCGTCGGAGTCGCGCGTCCTCTTCGACGCCGCGCGTCGCACATAACAAAGTCACCTGCTTGAAATCGCACAGCCCTTGTTCTATGCTCACCTCGTCTCCCGCGTGTGAGTTTCGCCCTCAAGCCTTGCGTGTCCGAACGAGTGGGGAGGTGTGGCATGAGAAAGTTTTTCGGTCTGCTACTTTTCGTGGCGCTCGCGGCTTGCGCGGCGCAGGCGCAGGAGAAGGGCGTCGATCACCAGAACGCGCGCATACGCGATCAGGGCAGCGACCGCGCGCCGGGACAGAACGGCGCGAAGCAGGACACGGGTACGGGTCGCGGCTTCGACTTCGGCAGGGGGCGTACACCCGTCGAGCCGCCCGTCCCGAACCCATACCGCTTCACCGTCCGACGCGACGTCGTGCTTCGCGCTGCGGAAGAGCTGATGCGCGAGCTGAAGCTCGTCCTCGACACGGCGGTCTCGAAGCCGGACGAGGGCGTGCTCATCAGCCAGCCATACCGCTTCGTCAAAGGCGCGGTCGTCGCGCTCACGGAGTTGAACCGCTACGCCGAAGTGCCACAGGACAACGTGGGCGGCTGGACGCAGGGGCGCTATACGCTCGTCGTGGAAGTGCGTGCCGTGGATGGCACGACGACGAGCGTCGCCGTCAACGCGCGCGTCGAAGGGCGGACGGACGGCGCCGCGGGAGCCGAATGGATCAGCCTGCGGAGCAACGGGATCGCCGAGCAGGACTTCATCAAAGCGCTCGTCGAGAAGATCACGGGCGGAGCCCCAGCGCCGCAGCCATAGCGCGGCTTAGTCCTGTCTTTCTGGGATTTTACAGTCGCCACCATCAAGTTCTAATCGAAGTCGGTTCAAGTCTTTCATGAACGAAGCGCGAGAGTTGGACAGTCATCCTGAGTATGTTCCGACCGAGCTTGAAGAGGGCGGAGCCTCACCCGCCGTAAAAGTGTTCGCGGCGGTTTGCGCGCTCGCGCTCGCCGCCGCACTCCTCGGCGGTTTAATGCTCTTGCGCAAGCGGCAGCAGGATCGCCTGAACGCGGCGCGGCAGGCTGAACAGGCGGCGCACGCGGTCGCGCCCGTCGAGGCGCAGGTCTTACAGGACGAGGTGCGGCTCAAAGGTTCGGACGCGGTCGTGAGCGGCACGGTCTGGAACAGCTCAACAGCGCCGCTCGCAGGCTTGACGGTCGAGATCGCCTTGAAGGCACGCGCCTCGCAGGCAATCGCGAAGCAGTCGGTACAGGTGAGCCCAGACACGCTTCAACCCGGCGGAGAGGGTCGCTACTCTCTCGAAGTTCCTTCGAGCCAGTGGTCGGGCGCGCAGGTCGTCAGGCTACACAGCTCGGCGCGCAACGCGGACATCGCCTTCAAGCCGGAGTTGGGCGAGAAGCGACCGTTGGAGAAACCTTCGGACAAGGTGATCATCGAGCAGCGCCCGCGCCGCAAGGGCGACGATTACATCAACACGCCCGACACGCCGATCCGAATTCCGTGAACTGTTCGAGTGAAACTTGACGAGTCGGCGTCCCGACAAATCTCGCGCTCGTCTTTAGAAGTATCTCTTCAAGCCCGCGGCTCTTCAAGTTCTAGTTATGTCTGAAGACGCCGCCCGCCGATTCCGGCGGCGCGACCCGGACAACCCTTCCCCATTCTTCCAAACTCTTAGAGACGTGCTCGTAGAAGCGAACCCCAAACCGCTCCGCCGCCCGCGCGCCGCGCGGCTCGCCGCCAGCATGCCGCGTCGCGCGCCGCTGGCTCTGCCCGTCCCCTTCCTCGTGTGCCTGCTCGCGATCTCTGCGTCGGCGCAGTCCGCGCCGCAAGCCAAGAGCACCCCGACCGTCCCGGCAGACACGACGGCGGCTCGCGGCACGGACGAGCCGGAACAAATCTCGCACACCGAGGAGATGCTCAGGGATATCGAGATCAAGCGCGAGGAGGCGCTCTACAAGGAGAACGTCGAGCGCGCGAAGGAGACGGCGCAGCTCGCCGCGGAGGTGCGCGACGCCTACCGGCAGCAGCAGTCGCTCGGCGCTGTCGAGCTTAAGAAACTCGGTCGCATCGAGAAGCTGCTGCGCTCACTCCGCAACGAGCTGGGCGGCGACGACGACGAGGCGGGCTTGAAAGACCCTCCCGCGCAAACCGCCGACGCGCTCGACCGGCTCGTGGCGATGTCGGACGATCTCAGCAAGCGCGTCGAGAAGACGCCGCGCCACGTCGTCTCGGCGGCGATCATCAACGCCGCCAACCAACTGATCGAACTCACGAAGCGCATACGCACGAGCGGCGGCTGATGACCACGACCCGACGAAACAGCGCGGGCGGCTCACGCCGCCGCCGACACCGCCAACTCCCCCTCCCCTGCCTCGCCTTAGCCGTCGCAGCCGCACTCCTCGCCATGCCCGCCGCGCGCGCGTCACGCGCGCAGCAACAACCGGCTCAAGACGAAGACGTGATCAGCGTCAACTCCGACCTGGTCGTGCTCAACGTCACGGCGACGGACGCGAAGGGCGGCTACGTCCACGGGCTGCGACGCGGCGAGTTCAAAGTCTTCGAGGACGGGAGCGAGCAGGCGATCACGAACTTCTCCGAAGAGGAGACTCCTTTCGCCGCAGTGCTTTTGCTCGACATCTCTTCGAGCATGGAGGGGCGCGTCACGCTCGTGCGCTCAGCCGCGATACGCTTCCTCGACGGGCTGCGCGACACGGACGTCGCGGCGGTTTACGACTTCCACACGAAGGTCGAGCAGGTGCAGGAGTTCTCGAACGAGCGCGATCTCACCGAGCGCGCCTTCGGCTTGCACGCGAAGGGGCTGACCGTGCTCAACGACGCCGTCGTGCAGGCGTCGAAAGACCTCTCGCAGCGCCCAGAAAGGCGGCGCGCGATCCTCGTCCTCTCCGACGGAGCGGACACGCACAGCAAGGCGACTTCGGAGAAGGCTCTGGACGCGGCGCTCGCCGCGGGCGCGACGATCTACGCCGTGTACATGGGCGAGCGCTCCGCCTCTTCGGCGGACGCGGCGGCTGAAGGCGCGCTCCGCAACTTCGCGGCGAAGAGCGGCGGTCGCTACGTCGCGACGCCGGGCGGCGGGGAGCTGCGCGAGGCGTTCGCGGAGATCGTCGAGGAGTTGAGCAACCAGTACACGGTCGGCTACCACCCCACGAACCGTGCGCGCGACGGTCGCTGGCGCACCATCGAGGTCAAAGTCTCGCGCCCCGACGTGACGGCGCGCACGCGCCGCGGCTACCGACTCACGAAACGTTAGACATCGCCCCGCCTTCGCTTCATCTTCGGTTCGGCTTCGACCTCCCGAACTCTCGCCCTCAGATTCGTCACGCCTCGATTGCACGCCACCCCCCGCCGCGACTTTCCAAACTCGGAAGGGCTGCGTTATCGTCTCGCGTGATGGCGAACCCGTTGAGCGCGGCGGCGAAGGGCGCGCGCTTCGCGCGGAGACACCCGCGTGAGGCTTGGCTCGTCGCGCGCATGGCTACGGGGGTCGCGGCGGTCTCGGCGGCGGCGCGCGTGCTGCCGCTCCCGCGCGCGCTTTCGCTCGTCGCGCCGGGCGCGCGCGCTTCCGTCCGGACTGCCGACGGGTTGAGCGACGAGCGCGTGGCTCAGCTACTAGACGCGCTGCTCGGCTTGAACCTGCTGTTCTTCACGCCGACGTGCTGGAAGCGCGCGGCGGTGCTGCACCGACAGCTCGCGCTGCGCGGGCGCGAGACGCGCGTCGTCTTCGGCGTCCGGCGCGAAGGCGACGACGTGCTCGCGGGGCACGCCTGGGTCGAGGCTGGCGGCGAGGCGCTGTTCGAGAAGCTGCCGCCGGAGTACGCGGTAACCTACTGCTTCCCCTCC
>JAIVGV010000430.1 GCA_020201365.1 Acidobacteriota bacterium | reverse complement strand
GGTCGCGCGCGCGCAGGGCGTGATCGTGCCGGGGCAGCGCTGCCCGCCGGGCGCGGACTGCATCCAGCGCGCGCTGCCGCGTGCGCTGCCGATCAAATCCATCAAAGTTGACGCGAAGATCGCCGGGCAGGTGGCGACGACGCACGTCGAGCAGATCTTCCGTAACGACACGGACGCCGTGCTCGAAGGCACTTACTTCTTCCCCGTGCCGGAGTCGGCTTCGGTCGCGGAGTTCGCCATCTGGGACGGCACGCGGCGTCTGGTCGGCGAGGTGCGCTCGCGCGAGGAGGCGCGGCGCATCTACGACGAGATCGTCCGACGCCAGCGCGATCCCGGTCTTCTGGAATACGCGGGCAAGGACTTGTTTCAGGCGAGCATCTTCCCGATCCCGCCTCACTCCGATAAAAAATTAGAGCTGACCTACACGCAAGTTCTCCGCGCCGAGTCGGGCACGGTCTCTTACCGCTACCCGCTTGGCACGGGCCACAACCTGACGAGCATCGGCGAAGTCACGGGGTCGGTCGAGATCGAGGGCAAAGAGCCCGTCCGCAACATCTACTCGCCGAGCCACGCGGTTGACGTCTCGCGCGGCAAGTCGGACGACCGCCGCGCGCGCGTCACGTTCGAGTCGGAGGCGGGGCGCGAGCCGCAGGACTTCCAGCTCTTCTACACGCTCTCGGACGCCGACTTCGGCATGTCGCTCGTCACGCACCGCGAGCCGGGGCGCGACGGCTACTTCCTGCTCACGATCTCGCCGAAGGACAGTTGGGCGGCAGATGAGTACGCGGCGAAGGACATCGTGTTCGTGCTCGACACGTCGGGCTCGATGAACGAGGAGGGGAAGATGGAGAAGGCGCGCGCCGCGCTCCTCTTCGGCATACGCTCGCTTCACGACGCCGACCGCTTCAACGTCGTCTCCTTCGCGGGCGAGGATCACCTGATGGAGGGCGGGCTCATCCAGGCGAACGCGGCGGGACGCGCGCGGGGCGTCGAGTTCGTCCAACGCCTGCGCGCCGACGGCGGCACGAACATCAACGAGGCGCTGCTCGCGTCGCTCCGCCAGTTCGACAACGACGGGCGACCGAAGATGGTCGTCTTCCTGACCGACGGTCTGCCCACCGTCGGCGAGACCCGACCGGAGCGCATCGTCGAGAACGCGCGCAACCAGAAGCGCGAGGGCGTGCGCCTCTTCACCTTCGGCGTCGGCTACGACGTCAACACCTTGCTGCTCGACAAGCTGGCGAGCGAGAACGGCGGCGCGTCGGACTACGTCGAGCCGAAGGAGGACTTGGAGGTGAAGGTCTCCAACTTCTTCGCGAAGGTGAACTACCCCGTGCTCACAGACCTCTCGATTGACTGGGGCGGCGCGGACACAGACCTCATCTACCCGCGGCAGCTCCCCGATCTTTTCCGCGGCTCGCAGGTCACGCTCATCGGTCGCTACCGCAACGCGAGCGATCTCAAGAACGTCGTGCTCCGGCTTTCGGGCAAGACGAACAACCAGCAGCGCAGCTTCGCCTACGAAAACTTGCGCTTCCCCGCCAACTCCGACGACAACGACTTCCTGCCGCGCCTCTGGGCGACCCGCCGCGTCGGCTGGCTGATGGAGCAGATTCGCGCCAACGGCGAGCAGCGAGAGCTGCGCGACGAGATCGTCGATCTCGGCACGCGCTACGGCATCGTCACGCCCTACACCTCGTACCTCGCGCTCGAATCGAACGCGTCGGACGATCAGATGAGGATCGCGCCCGGCGTCGCGCGGCGCGGGCGTTCGGCGACATCAAACGGGCTCGGAGGGCTCGCGCCCGTCACCGCCTCGAACGCGCCGCCGCCCGCCCCGACGCCCCTTCCGATGATGCCGGCGGAGCAGAGCGCCGCGCCGATGGCTGCGCCGAAGACGACGGGCGCGGGCGCGGTGCGCGAGAGCAAGTCCGTGAGCAAGCTGAAGGACGCCGACCGCGCCGACGAGGAGGGGCGCTCCGCCGCCGTGCGAAACGTCGCGGGCAAGACCTTCTATCTGCGCGAGGGCGACGTGTGGATTGACGCCGAGTTCGACGCGAAGGCGAAGCTCTCGGAGACTTCGGTCGCCTTCGGCTCTGACGCCTACTTCGATCTCATCAAGCGCGAGCCGAAGCTCGCCGACTACTTCGCCCTCGGCGAGCGCGTCGTCGTCGTCTTCAAAGGGCGCGTCTATCGCGTGACGGCGAAGTGAGACGGGCGGAGCCGTCAACGGTAAACGGGGGACGGGTGACGGGAGAAGACCAGTTCTCTCCCGTCACCCGTCCCCGTTTACCGTTGACGGCTTTACTTGTCTCGCGGGCGCGAGTTCGTGTACAAACTTCGTCGCCGCCCCGCGAAAATTGCCCGCGAGTTCTTGAAGCACGTTTGCCGCCGGAGTCTTTCCCGACATGGAAGCAGAGTCAAACGGTTCGTCGCGCACACGGCAGGCGCGCTCGTCGTTCACTGTCAAGCGCGCCTCGATCTCAGTCGTCGCGTTCGTCGCGTTCGTCGCGCCGGTCGCGTTCGTCGCGCGCGTCGCGGCGCGGGCGGGCTGGGTCGCGGCGCGGCGGGGCGAGGCGGGGAGGGACTTGAACGCCGTCTATTTCGCGTCCGACAAGCGCGGCTGGATCGCGGGCGACGGCGGTCAGGTCTTGCGCACCGAAGACGGCGGGCGCACGTGGCTCGCGCAGCAGGCGGGGACGGACGCGAGCATCAACGACATCTACTTCCGCGACGGCGACGACGGCTACCTGCTCGCCGGCAACCAAATCCTCACGACCGAAGACGGCGGCGCGACGTGGGGCGCGGCGCACACCTTCGCGCCCGCGGAGTTCGACGGCGCCGTGCCGGAGCTGTACAGCGTCCGCTTCGCCTCGAAGAAGCGCGGCTGGATCGTCGGCTCGGTGAGCCGCAGGGATGATGTCGTTGACAGCCTGCTCATCTACACGGACGACGGCGGCGCGTCTTGGCTGCGCCGGACGCTGCCCGCGCGCTTCGAGCTGTTGCATCTGGATTTCCACGGCGAGAAGCGCGGCTGGATCGTCGGCGACCGCGGGACGATCCTGCACACGGAGGACGCGGGCGCGACCTGGACGCGGCAGGACTCGAACACGACCGCGACGCTCTACCACGTTGACTTCGTTGACGACGACAACGGCTGGGCGGTCGGCGAGCGCTCCACGATCCTGCGCACGAGCGACGGCGGGCGCACGTGGGTGCGCGCGACCGCGCCCTCGATAGTCGGCGCGAACGCGACGCTGCTGAGCGTGGCATTTGTTAACAGGGACGACGGCTGGATCGTCGGGCGGCGCGGAGTCATCCTGCGCTCGGACGACGGCGGTCGCACTTGGATCAGGCAGGAGAGCACGGTCTCCGGGCACCTCTTCGCGCTCTTCTTCACGAAGAAGGCGGGCTGGGCTGTCGGCGGCGACGGTCAGGTCTTGCAGTACGAAAGGTAAACCGGTGGAAGACGCGATCAAGGACTTTCGTCGGACGGTGGAAGCTTACGCGCCCCGCCTGCACGCGCTCGGCGAGACGGAAGCGCGCCGCCCGCGCGACGGCGACGGCTGGTCTGCGAAAGAGATCGTCGGTCACCTCGTTGACTCCGCGGCGAACAACCACCGCCGCTTTGTGCTGGCGCAGTACAGAGACGATCTCGACTTCGAGGGTTACTCGCAGGATGACTGGGTGCGCGCGCAAGGCTACGACGAAGAGGACTGGGCGCAGCTTGTCGCGCTGTGGCGCGCCTACAACCTGCACCTCGCGCACGTCATGTCGCACGCGCCGGAAGAAAGTTTGAAGCGCGAGCGCGCCGCGCACAGCCTCGACCGCATCGCGTTCAAGCTGGTCGAAGCCGGCGAGCCCGCGACGCTCGAATACCTGATGCGCGACTACGTGGATCACTTGAAGCACCACCTCGCGCAGATTTTTCCGGGCGAAGCGGACTTGCGCTGAATAAGCCCGCGACGTAAGCAAAAAGCTCAGGGGGTCGGTCGTGCGACTGACCCCCTGAGCTTTTTGTCTGGCTGCGTTTCGGCGGAGAAGTTTCTCTCGCCGCCTCGTCACTTCTGCTCTTGAATCCGGCGCAGCAGCTCGTCGTGGAAGTAGCCGAGCGGGATCGTGCCCTGCTGCATGAAGAGGAGGTGGTAGCGTTTGGCGTCGAAGCGCGAGCCGAGGAGCTTCTGGGCTTCGGCGCGGGTGGCGAGAATCTGATCCCTGCCGAGGCGGTAGGTGATCGCCTGCGTGGGCCACTTCGAGTAGCGGAAGACCGCCGCCTCCGCGCCCTGACAGCTCGCGCGCTTGTCCTCGTTCTTCGTGGCGGCGGCGTCGCGGCAGGAGCCGGGGAGGAAGTCAACGGTCTGCGAGAAGAGATCAACCGCGTCGTCGTAAGAGAGCCGACCCGTGTGCAGCCCCGTGTCTATGCGGACGCGCAGGTCGCGGTAGAGCAGACCTTGAAGTTGATATAAATGCTCTTCGGGCGTGTAGAAGCCGTTGGGGAAGCCGGGCTGCGGCTCAGC
>JAIVGV010000156.1 GCA_020201365.1 Acidobacteriota bacterium | reverse complement strand
GCGGACGGTGACGCACTTGCTCTCGGCTTCGACCACACCGCCCGGAAGAATCCTGACCTCGAAGTCTTCCCCCCAAGTCCCCCCGCCGAACGGAACCGACGCGCGAAATTCCTCGTCCGACGGACGGCTGTACGACCAGCCAGACTCCTCCAGCGCGGACTGCACAGCCGCCGCCAGCTCTCCCTGCGGGAGAAAGTATGTTCGGCTCTCGGAGAAGCGCGCCGGAAATCCAAACGCCATGACTGTGACCAGCGGAGTCGCCCGACGCCGCGCGCGTCAGCCCCGTGCGAAGCTCCCTCTCCTGATGCCGCGAATCAGCTTGTACTCGACGAAAGCCACTAAGATCGTTATCAACGGGACGGCGAACAGAGAGGCGAACAGCCCCTCGCGGCTGTGCGTCGGATCGTACTCCGTCCGCAGCGTGCCGCCCGCCGCGCCGCGTACCGCTACGATCTGACCTTCCCACTCCTCCGCCGTCACGTGGTCGCCCGGCTTCAGCGAACCGTAGAGGCTGTGATCCGTCTCCCACCACACGGGCACGTTGCCGTTAAGGTCGGAGCCTTGCAACGACAGAGCCACGTAGTGAGTTGTTTTATAACGACTGGTGGTCGAGTAAGTCTTCTTGAAGACCGACTCGATCTCGCGCCGACAACCGCTCTCGTCGGCGCTGGCGCACACGGGAGCGACCTTGTACTGCGCCTCGCTCCTCACGCTGTCGCGCCAGCGATAGACTAACGTCGGATACAAGACCAGACCGGACAGAACCATGATGCCCAAGATCGCGGCGAACACCTTCGGGCGGGCTTTGGTCTGGCGTCGGCGCAACGGAACTCTCCCTGATTTTACGCAGTTCGCGGAAAGAAGAAGAGACCGCCGCCCGCGAGCCGCGCCGGTCTCTCCTGCGGTCGGATCGCCTTCGGGCGAAACCGTTAGCCCTGCGGCTTCGCGTACGAGCCGCCGCCCTGGAAGTCAACGCCGACGTAGGGCTCGTCGCCGACGATCCAGGCGTCGTGACCGGGTGGGAGCGACGTCACGTCGCCGGGCTTGATGTCGATCTCCGTGCCGTCGTCCATCCTAGCCTTCATCCGACCGGAGACCGTATAGACGAGGTGGGAAACTTGACAGCTCTCCGTCTTCGCGACGGGCTTGACGCACTCCGACCACTTCCAGCCGGGCTGGAACGTGGCGCGCATCACCTGCGCGCCTCCGAGGTTCAGCACCTCGATCTCGCCCTTCTCGACGCTGCGCGTCTCCTCGGGCGAATCGAACGACTTGCTCTCTGCCGTAGCCATCTCTGCACCTCCAGATGAATGAAATTGAGTCGGGATACGGCTTCTATAACAAACCGAACCGCAAGTCAACGCGCGCGCCGGACTTCACCCGGCGCGTTCGCCGATCTTGTCCGGCAGGAGAAAAACTTTTCGCGCCACGTCGGAGCTTAACGTCTCCGCGCGGTAGTAGCTCTTCAACACGCTGTTCTCCCAGTCGAGCAGGTCTGCGTTCGCGTCGGCGAACTCGTCCCAAGTCTGCGCGCGCGCGGCGCGCGCGTCGCGCTCGTTGATGAGGAGGAGGTACGCCCAGGTGATCGTCTCGTGGTAGCGTTCGGGCTTGCCCTGCGCGGCGGCGAAGCGCTTGATCCCCGCGACGAAGCGCGCGCAGGCTTCCGCCAGCGGCAGCCGCCGCAGGTAGAGCCACGCGAGCCGCACGTGCTCGCGGTGCGGGAACTCTTCCGCCGGAACTTCGCTCGCGCGCGAGGGATCAACGAGAATTACTGACGAGGGTCAGCCGAAGCCGACGACGAGCAGCGTCGTGTCGTCCTTGGCGGGCGCGCCCGCGCGGAAGCGGTCGAGGTCTGCGACGAGCCGCGCGCCGAGGCTCGACGGATCGGCGTCCGCCGGGCTTGAACGCGCCGCGTCGGCGAGCGACGCCGAGACGCCCCCGCACTCGTAAGTCGCGCCAGCGGTGTTCTCCGCGTCGGTCACGCCGTCGGAGAAGACGACGAGGCGCGCGCCCGCCGCGAAGTCGCACGCGCCCGCCTCGTAGGTCGCCTCGGGCAGCAGACCGACCGGCGTGCCGCCCGCGTCGCACTCGTTCGGCGCGCGGCGCTCAACGCTCGCCGTGCTCGCGCCGCCGTTCGCCGCGCTCTCGGCGCGCGCGTCGCCCCCGCGCGGCGTCCACCAGACGGGCAACAGGTGTCCGGCGTTGACGTAGCGCAAAGACCGCTCGCGCGCCGAGACGACGCCGAGGAAGAGCGTCGCGTAGGTGCCGACGGGCGCGACGCGCGAGACGCGCGCGTTCAACTCGCGCGCCAGCGCGGCGAGGTCCGGTCGTTCGCGGACGAGCGCGCGAAGCTCGGTCTGCAGCGTCGTCATCAGGAGCGCCGCGCCGAAGCCCTTGCCGGAAACGTCGGCGAGCCAGAAGGCGAGAGAGCCGTCCGAAAGGGGCACGACGTCGTAGGCGTCGCCGCCCACGTCGAAGCAGGGCTGGCTCAAGCCCCACGCGCGGTAGGGCGCGGGCAGATCGATCTCGCCCGCGGGCGGCAGCAGCCTCTGCTGGATCGCGTGCGCGAGTTCGAGCTCGGTCGAGATCAGTTTGGCGCGGAAGGCTTCCTGCGCGAGCTGTTCGCGCTGGACGGCGACCGCGGCGAGCGCGCCGAAGGCTTCCAGGTACGCGAGGTCTGCGGCGTCGAACTTTTCCGCGCGTGAGTTGATCGCCTGCAACGATCCGAGCGTCGCGCCTTCGGGGTGTCGCAACGGTACGCAGAGCATCGTGCGCGTCGTGAAGCCCGTGCGGAGATCGGTCGCGCGGTCGAAGCGCGGATCGCGCTGCACGTCGTTGACGAGGACGCTCTCGCCGGACTCGGCGACGTAGCCCGCGATCCCCACGCCGCGCTCCAGGAGAATCTCGATGTGCTCCGAGCCGATCATCTGCCGCGCGTGGAGCTTGCCCGTCCGCAGGTCGTGGAGGAAGACGGTGGCGCGCTCGCAGGCGAGCTGCTCGCGCACGTTGTCGAGGATGGCGCGCAGCGTCTCGTCGAGACCCGTCGCGCGGTTCAAGGCGCCGCTCGCGGCGACGAGCGCTTCGAGCCGGTGCAGGCGGACTTCGACGGGCAGCGCGCGGAGCGCCGCGGTCGCGTGCGTCGCCGTCGAAGCGACTTCTTCGCCGCGCCCCGATGCGACCGCCTCGTCGCGCCCGGAAGATTGTTGCGTCGTGTGTTCCATCAATTTGCGGCGCGCGACTCGGCGCGGGTCGAATCGTATCACCGGAACGCGCCCGCGCACGACGAAGGATGAATAATTGTGCGCGTGGCGCGCGCCGAAACTTATAAATCGGGCGCGGCGCGTGCGGGCGCGGCGGGGGCGCGGGAGCGTTTTCGCGCAGTAAAAATGCGGCTTCCGTGCGTTTCGCCGCCGCGCCGCGCCGCGCGCCCTCGTCGCCGCCGCCGCGAGTCCGTTCGTGATCTTTCGTCGCCGATTTTGGTCAGACACTTGCCCTCCGACGAAAAATTAAGTAAAAACAGAGTCACTAAAACGCAGTTCAGTGATCGTTCTTTCGTGAGCGCGCCGCAGACGCGAAGTCGCCTGCACTCGTGCGCGCCGCCTACGCCCGCCGCGAGTCCGCGCCGCACGCGTCGGTCGCGCCGCGCCGTGACTCTAACGTGACACGGACTCCGCGAGTCCGCGACACGGTTTCGCTACAAACGGGCGCGCGAGTTTCAAAGGGCAGCATGCCGCAAATTTTCCACCGCAGCACGAACGTCCTCGCGAGGCTCTCCATCTTCGGGGGACTCTTCATCCTCGCGTTCGCGGTGTGGGCGCTCGCCGAAATTCACCGCTCGTCCTGGAACACGGGGACGTTCGTCGAGCGCGAGCAGCCCGTGCAGTTCTCGCACAAGCACCACGTCGGCGACGACGGCATCGACTGCCGCTACTGCCACACGACGGTCGAGACCTCGAACTCGGCGGGGATGCCGCCGACGAAGACCTGCATGAACTGCCACTCGCAGATCTACAACGACAGCCCTTACCTCGAACCGGTGCGCGCGAGCTGGAAGAACAATAAACCCATCGAGTGGACGCGCGTGCACGATCTTCCCGACTACGTCTATTTCAACCACTCGATCCACGTCAACAAGGGCGTCGGCTGCTCGACGTGCCACGGGCGCGTGGATCAGATGCCGCTCGTCTATCAGTACGCCTCGTTGCAAATGGAGTGGTGCCTGGAGTGCCACCGCGCGCCCGAAAGGTTCATCCGCCCGCGCGCGCAGGTCTTCAACATGGCTTGGCAGGCGGAGAACGCCGCCGCCGAGAACAGGACGGAGACGCAGCTCGCGCAGGGTCGCGATCTCGTCAGGAAGTACAACGTGCGCGACAAGGCGATCCTGCAGAGCTGCTCGACGTGCCATAGGTGAGCGCGCGGAAGTTTTGAGAAGGAGTAAAAAGGTTTTGAGATCGGAATCGCCTGTGTCGTCGCGCGAAGTTTAGTCAAAGTCAGATGCACATCAAGGACACTCTCCCCGAGCTCTACAAGATCAGGCGACGCCTGCGCCCTGGCGAAGTGCGCGAGCGGCTCGCGGGCAAGCGCGGCAAGGAGTTCTGGCGCAGCCTACAGGAGCTTGCGGAGACGCCGGAGTTCGAGGAGATGCTGCATCAGGAGTTCCCGCAGCACGCCTCGGAGTGGGACGAGTCTGACGAAGTGGGTCGCCGCACGTTCCTGAAGCTGATGGGCGCGTCGCTCGCGCTCGCTGGCGTCTCGACGGCGTGCGTCTATCAGCCGACGGAGACCATCGTCCCGTTCGTGCGCCAGCCGGAAGACCTCATTCCGGGCAAGCCCTTGTTCTTCGCCACCGCGATGCCTTTCCCGACGGGCTCGCTCGGACTGCTCGCGCGCAGCAACGAGGGCAGACCGACGCACGTCGAGGGCAACCCGGATCACCCGACGAGTGGCACGCCCGAACGCCCGGAAGGCGAGCGCACGGCTTCGACAGACCTCTACGCCGTCGCCTCCGTCTTAGGTCTCTACGATCCCGACCGCTCCGACACGCTGCGCTACCGCGGCGAGGTGCGCCCCTACACGGCGTTCCTCGCGGAGCTGCGCGCGCGACTTGGCAACCTGCAAGGGCGACAGGGCGCGGGGCTGAGATTCTTGACCGAGACGATCACGTCGCCGACCGCCGCCGCGCAGATGCAGGACATCTTGAAGAAGTTCCCGGCGGCGAAGTGGCACTCTTACGAGCCCGCGGGCGGAAACACGGCGCTCGTCGGCGCGGCGTTGACGTTCGGCGAGCCGGTGCAGACCGTCTATCGCTTCGACCGCGCGGATCGAGTGCTCTCGCTCGACTCGGACTTCCTGAACGCCGTCGGCTGCAACAACCGCTACGCGCGCGACTTCATCTCGCGCCGCCGCGTCGCCGAAGGGCAGACGACGATGAACCGCCTCTACGCCGTCGAGACGACGCCGACGAACACGGGGATGAAGGCGGATCACCGCTTCGCCCTGCGACCGAGCGAGATGCTGCCGTTCGCCGTGGCGTTAGCCTCCGCGCTCGGCGTCGCGGGCGTCACCGCGCCGTCGTCCGGCGTCTCGCACGCCGACAAGATCGCGGCGATTGCGAAAGACCTGCAAGGCGCGCGCGGCAAGTCAATCGTCATCCCCGGCGAGTACGCGCCGCCAGCAATTCACGCGCTCGCGCACGCGATGAACGCCGCGCTCGGCAACGTCGGTGAGACGGTCGGCTATATCGAGCCGATTGATGCCAACCCGGTTAACCAGGTCGAGAGCTTGCGGGAGCTGGTGCGAGACATTGACGCCGGGCAGGTCGAGATGCTCGTCATCGTCGGCGGCAACCCGGTTTACGACGCGCCGTTCGATCTCGCGCTGACGAAAGAGCGTCTCGACAAGATCAGGACAGCCGACGGGCACGACGGCTTGCGCGTCCACCTCTCGCTCTACTACGACGAGACTTCCGAGCTTTCGCACTGGCACGTCCCGTGCGCCCACTACCTCGAATCGTGGTCGGACACGCGCGCGCACGACGGCACGGCGACCATCATCCAGCCGCTCATCGCCCCGCTCTACAAGGGCTACACCGTCCACGAATTCCTCGCGGCGTTTTCCGACACGCCCGAAAAGACGAGCTACGACTTGGTACGCGACTACTGGCGCGCGCACTTCGCGCAGGCCTCCGCGAGAGTCCAATCGGTTCCGGCAGGTGCCGTTGTGAGCATCCCTGGTCAGCCAGATCCGTTCGCCGCACCCTTAGATTTTGAGTCGGAGTGGCGT